>CAZWLI010000001.1:0-9784 GCA_964634525.1 uncultured Candidatus Peribacteria bacterium
GTTTGGTGTTCCTTCGGAGATCTACGGATTTTACCCCTACTTCCGAAATTCCATCTACCTCTGCCTTCCTCAAGTTCAAGAGTTTCCATGATAGATCCGGGGTTGAGCCCCGGGATTTAACCACAGACTTTTTGAACCGCATACAGACGCTTTACGCCCAATGATTCCGGATAACGCTCGTGACCTACGTATTACCGCGGCTGCTGGCACGTAGTTTGCCGTCACTTATTCCTAGGGTACCGTCAGAACTTCGTCCCCCAGAAAAGGAGTTTACGACCCGAAAGCCTTCATCCTCCACGCAGTGTTGCTCCGTCAGGGTTTCCCCCATTGCGGAAGATTCTTTACTGCTGCCTCCCGTAGGAGTATGGGCCGTGTCTCAGTCCCATTGTGGCTGGTCATCCTCTCAGACCAGCTAAACGTCATAGCCTTGGTGAGCCGTTACCTCACCAACAAGCTGATATTGCGCAGGTTCCTCCCGAAGCGCCGAAGCTTTAGTCCGCCAAAGGCGGACCACATGCGGTATTAGCCCGCCTTTCGGCGGGTTATCCCTCACTTCGGGGTAGATACCAACGTGTTACTCACCCGTCTGCCGTGACCGTATTGCTACGATCACACGACTTGCATGTATTATACACACTGCCAGCGTTAATCCTGAGCCAGGATCAAACTCTTCGAAGAAAATTGCAAAAGCAATCTTGAAAGTTTGAAACTGTGTTTAAACTTACAAATTTAACATGAAAAATTGTTGCCTCCGTCCGCCGAAGCGAGCGGAAGCACTACTCTACTGTATCCTGAATACTGGATACAGAAATTGGTTATTAAGCGGTGTCGGTATTTCAAAGATCGAAAACCACCCTGAGACCTCTCAAGGGGCCCAGGTATCTTAGTCTTCCACTTTTTTGTTGTCAAATAATTTGGTGAACAAAGAGCGACCCCAGAATGCCGAGAATAGCACCGAAAATAACATCACTGGGCCAGTGGACGCCTGTGAAGACTCTGGCGATGGTAATCAGGGCTGAAAAGAAATAAAAGGCCATCCCAAGACTGATATCAAAGAAAAAGAGAGTGGTTGAAAGCGCAAAGAAAAAGAGCGCATGACCCGAGGGAAAAGATTTCCGATCTTCGAAGCTCCAGGTGCGAACGAGTGGGCGAACAGGTGAAAGCGCCACAAAGGGCCGCGGCCGTGGGAAGATCCGAACGATAAAAAATTTCAAAATAAAGCGTGAAAAAACTCCGGCGATCACAGCGTCAAAAATCAGGTGCAGGGGAAGAGCGCTCGAGAAAAAAAGAACAAGGAGAAAAGCGCCCAAAAAATATTGGAGGATACTCGCGACAAAGATTCCTACGCGATCAAGAGCCTTAGAACGGTGTGCGAAACCGTGGATGAAGCGAAAGAGGTAGAGATCCATAATGTAAGCAAGAATGGTGGAGTTTAGGGGACTTGAACCCCTGACCTCTTCCATGCCATGGAAGCGCTCTAGCCAACTGAGCTAAAACCCCGTGAATGAGGAACAAAGTGACGAAATGAACGGACTTGCCGCCAGTGCCGTGAAACGGCCTGAGCCTGCCTGCCGGCAGGAAGGCTAAAACCCCGATAGGGAAATTATCGAATTATCGATTTTAAAAACCGAGAAACATTAAAACATGAATTATTGATAATTGATAATTAGAAAATTTGTGGCCAAATTTAATATTGAATATTAAAATTGGATATGATATGCTTACTCCATGCTGGAGCGAAAAATTCACAAACAGTTTTTGAAATCCGTTGCCACCTTTCCGGTCGTTATTTTGACCGGCGCTAGACAAACGGGCAAAAGCACCCTCTGTAGAGAACTTCTCAGGAAAACACACGAATATGTTTCTCTGGAAGATCCCGATATGAGAAGACGGGCCCTGGATGATCCGAGGACTTTCCTCCAAACACATCCCTCGCCACTGATCCTGGATGAAATCCAATATGCGCCGGAGCTCGTGAGTTATATCCAAACTATCGTTGATCAAAAGCGTAGTTTGGCCGGTCAATATGTCCTCACCGGATCGCAAAATTTTCTTCTCATGGAGCAAGTCTCTCAATCGCTCGCGGGAAGAGCTGCACTGCTCTCTCTCTACCCCTGCTCCGTGGAAGAAGTCGATGGGGGGAAAAAAATACGATCAAGCCTGGAAGACGTTGCCGACTGGATTCTGAAAGGCGGATATCCGGAGCTTCGAGCAAGACCTGAAGTGGACAGAAATACCTGGTGTGCAAGCTACATTCGTCTGTACCTCGAGCGAGATGTCCGTCAAGTGGTCCAGGTGACCGATCTTAATATTTTTGAAAAATTTTTAAGTCTCATTGCGGCCAGGACTGGGCAAATGCTGAACATGAGCGACCTGAGTCGAGATGCCGGAGTCAGCGTCCCCACCATCACCAGATGGCTTTCGGTCCTCAGGGCCAGTTACCAAGTGTATATTCTGGAGCCCTATCACGCCAATATTGCTAAACGCTTGGTGAAAGCCCCAAAGATCTACTTTGGAGATACGGCACTCGCCTCCTTTCTCATGGGCATTCACGATCCGAAGCTCCTCCACTCGAGTCCGTTTATCGGCCCACTCTTTGAAACCGCCTGCTTTCTCGAACACATTAAGGAAGCGAGTTTCCGGACAGATCTTTCGCGTTTTTCTTACTTCAGAACAAAAGAAGGACTCGAAATCGACCTTATGATCGAATCCGGAACTGAACTTCATGCGAGAGAAATAAAATCTTCTCGCACCATCACTTCTGAGTTTTCAAAAAAACTTCTCGAATCTGAGAAAATATTGAAGAAATCACTTCATAAAAAAATTCTCGCTCCAGTCGAAAGGAAGATAAATCTAGCTCACAACGTAGAAGTTTTGCCGTGGCATCACGTCTCATGGTAATTGTTTCCTAATTCGAGTATGTAAATTTGCAATTCAACTGCAAATTTGCATAGCGTGTGCTTCCCATGGTATGGAAGAGGTCAGGGGTTCAAGTCCCCTAAACTCTAGCGAATGTGCTGTCAGAAATCTCCACCATGCTATTTTTGAACTTTTGGCATTTTTTTTACCAATCCCAAGAGGTCCTCAGAAGTGTATCCCTGTTCCCGCAAGACCTCTCCTGTGAAACGAATTTGATCCTCACGAAGAAGCCCACCATAGCCATAGGAATTGGAATAGCAAATTTTTGGCGCGCTTTCTCCAAAATGGATATCGAGAAGAACTTGCAAATGCTTATGCTGGTAATAGCTACTCAAGTCAAATATTCCCTTCTCAATATCTTCAACTAATTCAGCAATATCATCAGCAATAGTTTTTTTCATAGCTTTATCGGCTAGCATTTTTAACTCTTGAAGACTCAATCTTTCATTCTCCAAACATTCGTCCATGAGCGCCTTAATTTCCTGACTACTGAGATCCATTTGGCCCTGAATGGGGTCATAAAAAAAATCTCTGGCATAACTCGTCATTCCAAAGTGCTCGTATTTCCAAGGTTTCGGGGAGTTATAATTCCCAGCCTTGCTTTGACGAATGGCATTTGTTAACTCCGCCCGAAAATACAAAATCTGGCCTTTTTTATGATGGAGCAACTCATAGTCAGTGACGCCTAAAGCAATGGTAATATTGCCTAACTCAAGAGGGCGTCTTTTTGCTGCCAAAAGTGAAATTCCCACAACGCAGAGACTGGTTGCCAGGAATAAACCCATACACCCTGCTGTTTCCCGGGACGATCTCAGGGATTCCTTATCCATTTTTTCTAAAAACAGCAGCCATCGTAGCAAAAAATGATGATTTTACAAAGACCATCATTGTTCATTCTCTTCAAGAGGTGCAAATTGTTCTCTGAGACTTTTTGCCGTATACTGGTATGAAAGGTTCATAAGAGAAAACTCTACGGGGTTGACTCTGAAAAATTGGCACTCTATACTTGAGAGTGCTAACAGGAAAATTTGCTCGCAACTTTTATTTCTTCATATGAAAAACAATATGGCATCAACGCAGCAACATCGCAGTCTTCTCATCCCCACCGTTATTCAGAAGACGCACGAAGGAGAGCGGGCCTACGACATTTATTCTCGCCTGCTCAAGGACCGCATCATTTTCCTTGCGGGTCCGATCGAAGAGCACATGGCGGACTTGATCATCGCGCAGCTCCTGTTCCTCGAGTCTGAGGATCCGAAGAAAGACATCACCCTTTACATTAATTCGCCAGGAGGTCATGTGACGGCAGGTCTTGCCATCTACGACACCATGCAGCTCATCAAACCCGATGTCTCCACCGTGTGTGTGGGCATGGCTGCTTCCATGGGAGCGGTGCTGATGACCGCCGGAGAAAAAGGTAAGCGCTATGTGCTTCCGAATTCGGAGGTCATGATCCACCAGCCGCTCGGCGGTATGGAAGGTCAGGCCACGGAGATCGAGATCCATGCGAACCATATGCTGCGCACCAAGGATCGTCTGAACCATATCATTGCCTATCACACCGGACAGAAATTTGAAAAAGTGGAAAAGGATACGGATCGCGACAACTTCATGAATGCCGAACAGGCTCTGGACTATGGCCTCGTCGACAAGGTGATCGGTGATCTGGATTTCCTGAAGCAGATCAATGCGTACAAGAGCAAAATCGTGAAGGCATAGGCGATGCGAATCTACAAATCCTACGAATAATTCTAAACCCACTACCCTTCTTATCATGAACAACTTCGATAAATTCTCGGAAAACGCCAAGAAAGCACTCCTTTTTGCCGAAAGCGTCGCGAAAAAAGGAAGCTCCACCTATATCGGTACCGAACACATTCTCCTCGGCATTTTGGCGAAGAAAGAATGCAGCGGAGCGAAGGTGCTCGAGCATTTCGGGGTGACCCTGGAAAACGTTCAGCTTGTGCTTGAAAATGTCGGCGCGGTGAAAGTCGCCCAAGAGGCTGTCTCGGGAGAAAAACTCAGCCGTTATGCGAAGAAAACCCTCGAAGACGCCATTGCTCTGGCCTACAAGCTCTCGTCAGCTCAGATCAACACGAGCCATATTCTCTACTCGCTCTGCACACAGCGTGAGACGGCCGCCACCGTGATCCTCGAAAATATGAAGATCAATCTTAATGATATTCTGGGCTATCTTCAGAATCAATTTCGTCAGGGAACCCCACCTCCCGCTCCTGGATTCCAGCCAGTGCCGCCAGCAGGTCAAGCACCCGCACAGGGCGGTCAAAATCCTCTGGAGCACTTCATGCACGGCCTTCAAGGGCTGATCATCAGCGCTCATCAGATGCAGCAGCAACCTCCACCGGCTCCTCAAATGGCCGAAACCATGGCTGGAGCTCAAGGTAAGGAGCATGCTCATAAGAAGCCCTCTCGAACTCCTGCCTTGGATTATTTCACCACGGATTTTTCTTTGAAAGCGAGAGAAGGCAAGCTCGATCCCGTGATCGGCCGCCAGAAGGAAATCGAACGCATTATTGCGATCCTCAACCGAAAGACAAAAAATAATCCCGTGCTCGTGGGAGAACCCGGTGTCGGGAAAACCGCCATTGCCGAAGGCCTCGCTCAGCGCATCATCACGCGACAAGTACCGATGAGCATGTTTGACAAACGCGTGCTCGAGCTGGATATGACAGCCGTTGTGGCCGGCACCAAATACCGCGGTGAGTTTGAGGAGCGCATGAAACGTGTGATCGAAGAAGCATCCCAGGCGGAAAACGACGTGATTCTCTTCATCGATGAGCTCCACACCGTGATCGGAGCCGGCGGTGCGGAGGGCTCGCTGGACGCGGCTAATATTCTCAAACCCGCCCTTGCTCGCGGAAGAATCCAGGTCATTGGCTCAACAACCCTCAACGAGTATCAGAAGCATGTTGAAAAAGACAAGGCCCTCGAGCGTCGCTTCCAAAAAGTGATGGTTGAGGAACCCTCCCCGGAAGACGCGATATTGATTCTGCAGGGACTCAAGAAAACCTACGAAGATTACCACGGTATCAAGATTGATGACGATGCGATTGTTAGCTCGGTGGAGCTCAGCAAGCGCTATGTGAATGACCGTTTTCTGCCGGATAAGGCCATCGATATTCTGGATGAAGCCTGCTCGCTGATGAGCCTGCAAACGAATGGAAATCGCGAAGAGATCGAAAAGCTGGAAGATCAGCTCAACAAACTCACGAAAGGCAAAGAACAAGCCGTGGTCGAGCAAGACTATGAAAAAGCCGCCAAGCTCAAGGAAAAAGAATTGGAACTCGCCAATCAGATTCGCGATGCGAAGAAACAAGAAGTTCCGGATGAGCAAAAGCCCCACGTACAAGGTGAACACATTGCCGATGCCATCGCACGGGCAACGGGCATTCCAGCTAGCCGCATGCTCAAGAGTGATATCGAGAAACTCAAGAATATTGAAAAAGCCCTCGAGAAACGGATCGTTGGCCAGGAAGAGTCTATCCATGCCATTGCCGAGTCGATTCGAAGGTCTCGCATGAATATCGGTGATGAAAAACGTCCCATCGGATCATTTCTTTTTCTTGGCCCCACCGGGGTCGGGAAAACCGAGCTTGTGAAAGTCCTCGCGGAAGAATTCTATGGCACCCAAGACGCGCTCATCAAAGTCGACATGTCCGAATTTATGGAGCGGCACAATATCTCACGACTTGTGGGCACGACGGCCGGATACGTCGGCTATGAAGAAGGGGGACAGCTGACGGAATCCGTGCGCAATCGCCCCTACTCCGTGATTCTTTTCGACGAAATCGAAAAAGCTCATCGTGATGTTCAGAATATTCTCCTCCAGATCATGGAGGATGGGATCCTGACCGATGGCAAAGGTCGAAAGATTTCCTTCAAAAATACGATCGTGATCATGACCTCGAATATCGGAGCTGAACGCCTGACCAACAAAGCAGCCCCGATTGGCTTTGAAATCAACAAAGATCAGCTGAAAAAAGAAGAGGAAGAATTCGCTCTTGCCAAAGAGATTATTTTAAAAGAGGTGAAAGAATCGTTTTCACCCGAGTTCATCAATCGCCTCGACCGGATGATCGTCTTCAAGCCTCTCACCCACGACCATGTGAAGCTGATCGTAAAGCTTCACCTGGATAAGCTGCAGAAGAGACTTCAGAGCCGACATATCACGATCGATGTGTTACCAAAAGCTCTCGATTTCCTCGCGACAAAGAGCTATGACCCCGCCTATGGCGCTCGTCCCGTACGGCGTACCATCCAGGACATGATCGAAACGGAACTCTCCCACAAGCTGCTCGACAACGAACTTCACGATGGAGAAAAGGTGAAGATCGATCTGCTGAAGAAAAAGGGCGAAGAGGAAGGATTGCGATTCGCCGTCGCAAAAGACTAGCGCTATTTGCTTCTTTTAGCGTACCCCGCTTCTTTGGCTTCTTGTTCGGTGGCGAAGAAGACTTTGTTTTCCGGACTTAAATTTTTTGCCGACTTTCCGGAAAGGTCATAAAAATACTTTCCTTTTTTACTCGCGACGAATTTCGCCCATGTCGGAACCAGAGCTTTGTCTTTGGGTTGTTTCGAGCCGATGAAACCGAGGTGCTCAATGCTGAGCTCAAAGTGTTTCTTCTCATCTGGCACGGCAACGGAAGGCCCAGAACTCAAGCGAATTTCGGGGCGATTCACGGTCCCAAGAATTTTTCCATTTTTGACATCCGTAATCTCTACCAGAGGAACTTTTGGATTCACATCATTCACCACATGAATGGGGGGAACCTTTGAACTGATCTCCACCTGCACCGAGAGGCGACCGGAAAGGAAAAAAAAGATGGCGCCCAGCGCCACGAGGACGAAGTGATACAAGCGATCATTGATTTTCATTCTAAGATAAGCTAGAATTCAAGGCCTTCACACCGCTATGAAAGAGTATATTTTTATTCACGGCAAAAATACAGAGCTCTCGAAACATGAGATTCAATGTGTTTTTCAGGAATATGTGACGTTTCAGCACACCTCCTTCTCGCTTGTGAAGACCCTTCGTGTGATAGGCCAAGAGACGCTCAATAGTCTCGGAGGGACGATCAAAATTGCAGAAGTTTTCTCAGAAGATCCGCTGGAGATGATTCAGCGAGAGTCGAAGAGCAAAAAAATCCTCTTTGGCCTATCCCAGTACGGTGGCCATGAAAAGCTTTCGGAGGTCCTCATCTCACTGAAAAAAGGACTCAAGGAATCCGGTCACAACGCCCGCTTTCTCAATAAAAATTTCGCCAATATTTCCTCGGCGCAAATACGAAAAAGCAGAACCATGGAGAAGGGCGTCGACCTCACGCGCTGCTTGGTTTCGGGCAAGTGGGTCTGGGCGAAAACGATCGCGGTGCAGGACATCGATGCCTACGGCAAGCGAGACTACGAAAAACCTTTCCGTGACATGACCGTCGGCATGATGCCCCCGAAGCTCGCACAGATGATGATCAACTTCGCGAAGCCTGAGAGGGAAACGACAATCTACGATCCCTTCTGCGGCACCGGAACGATCCTGATGGAGGGTATTCTCCGAGGCAATCCGGTCATGGGTTCGGATCTGAAAAATCGCCTCGTGGATGGTGCCAAAAAAAATCTTCACTGGGTCGGTGGCCAGGGTATGCTCTTCCAACACGATGCCACTCAACCTTTTTCTCAGGAAAGATTTCCCAAGGATTTCGTCATCGTGACGGAGGGCTATCTTGGCCCTCCCCTGCTGCACAGCGCAACTCCTGAAATGCAGAATCAGATCTTTCAAAATATTCACTCGATTTCTGGTCCTTTTTTTAAGAATGCTGCCGCCATCATGCCGAAAGGAAAAAAGCTCGTCATGTGCTTCCCCTATTTCCGCTCACGAGAAAAAAACGCCTTCTATCCCGAAGGCTTTGTGAAGGACTATGAAAAGTTTGGATTCGAAATCCAGCATCATTTTCTCTACGAGCGAGAGAATCAGATTGTGGGCAGAGAGATTATTGTTTTTCAAAAAATCTAAGATCGATATATTTCTTCAAGACTCGAAAAACAGACGGTGATCGGATACTAAATAATACGGAGAGCATTTCGTGGAACAAATCTTCAGAAACATGTTCCGACCCCCGTCTTTGATGTTCGTAAAAAGCCTTCAAAGTGTCATCACTTGTAATCTTCATGAAGTTACAAAACCCTTCAATGTCTTTTCTGCTTACGACCGCATTTGGATATTGAACATTTATTTCGTGAAGTGCTTTATCGATATGTTCATCATTAAAAAATATTTTTTCTTTGACCTTCTCTATCTTTTCCATAATTTTATAAAAAATGTTCTATAATCATAGCAGTTTTTCACGACATGCTCAAGACACCACTTCAGAAAATTATTCGAACCACTGCCCAAAAGCTCTCACTTTTGAAGAGCATTGGCCTGAATACGGTTGAAGATCTGCTCCTTTTCTACCCTTTTCGCTATGAGGACAAAAGCCATGTGACACCGATCAATCTTTTCAACCTGAAGGAAATCAATAATGCGAGGGGGATGCTGAGCGCGATTCAGAATGTGCGTACGAAGACCGGCAAACGAATTCAAAAGGCCACATTTACCGACGAAGAGAGAAGCACTATCGACTGCATCTGGTTCAACCAAGTTTTCCTTGCACAGCAGTGGGGAATTCCGAGAAAAGTTTTCATCTCTGGAAAAGTGAAAACAGATCGAGGCAAAATGACTTTCGTGGCACCCACGATCGAACCCTGGACAGACGAGCAGGCCTGCCTGCCGCCACGCCTGCCGGCGGACAGGAACAGGAAGGTGCATACGGGCGGTATCGTGCCGGTGTACCACGAAACAGAGGGCTTA
>CAZWLI010000002.1:0-5612 GCA_964634525.1 uncultured Candidatus Peribacteria bacterium
AAGCAGTGTTCCGAACCTCTCATGTCGAAGCAAAAAGACAGATCTGAGGAATTTTCACAGAGGTAGCTGTATCGGCAGTGATAGCAGCTCTTCAGATCGGCAGACTCGTAGCAGAGTTCGCAGTTGTGTGAGGAGCTCAGATCGCTGCAGTCGCGGGAGGCAAAGGAGGTGTCGAGGTACAGACAGTCTTCATCTCGGTCCGACACAAAGACCATGTAGCAGTTTTTGCATTTCGCCGCCGCATTGACATACTCTGAATTTTCGTTGTAGGGGGAAAAGCCATTAACTCGAGGCGTGATCTTCTGGAGCTCATGAACCTGCTCAAAGAAATTTTTATTGGGGTCATAGGCAAGTTCTGGCGGCGTCCACTGATCGGAACTCCAGATTTGATATTCATAGATGGGATAGGGCGCTTCAGGAGGATAGATACTGATGATCGGTTTCTTGCTGAAGTCACACGTTCGTCGGTAGAGATTGCGCTCATTTCGAAAAGCCATGATCGACGCCTTGCGAAATTTGGGTGAAAGCATGGGAAGCGGAAGCTCCATCTTTTTCAGGAACTGAATTTCATCATTGTTCATTTCAAAGCTCTCTCCAGAGAGAGAACAGATTTTTTGCATGGTCACAAAAAGACTGTTCGTATTCTTGTCTCATTCTTCTTCATGGGCAAGCCTCATCTTCCCAAGATTTGGGAATGTTGATTTTTGAGGGCCTGAGAAACATGGTGTGAAAAGAATTTTGACAAACCCGATGAGACGATTTTCAGAAGGTGCCAGGTTGAGCGATTATCCATATCCAGGTGACGAAATTGTATGACGGTATTGATTTCCGGAAAAATATTGAACCAGTCCGCTTTCACGATGTCGGACACGAAGACTGATGTCCGCATTTCCTCATGATCATTTTTGACTAGTTCTTGTGTTATTTCCCCGTATCGAGAAAAAACACCTTCCGCTTTTTTTCCTTGTCGGATTCGTTTCAGATACCAAGGACGTTCGAAATCCATCCCGAGTATTTGGACTTGCGTATCAAAGTCTCCAAGAAACTGCGTCATGCTCCAGTCTGAAGAGTGAAGGTCATAAAATGTTTCTTTGGCGTCGTCACCGTAATAGGTATTGATCTCAAGTGATTCAGCTGATGAAGTGATGGGATATCGAAAATACCGATGAAAATCGACCAGTTCACCAGCAAACCGTTTCAAATCACTGGAACGCCGATCGATTCGAGATGCAATTTCAGAAAGATCAACCGGAAAAATTCTTCGAACTTTGCTCAGAGGGTCTTTCTCGTCACGCAAGTAATTTTTTTCTAGAAGCAGATCAAGCGTTCGATAGCTGCTCATGCGTTTCATTCGGCATGCTTTCCGAGCTGCTGTGGCGAAAGCCCTGGGCACACGTGAGCCATCATGGCCATCTCACTTTCGACTTCGGATAGTCCAAGTTTTTGAAACAGCCGCTTGAGTGTTTGATAGGCATCTTTCACAATGTGCTTGAGAAGTTGGAATTGTAACAAAAGGATAGATTCGATACAATGACTTGGTCTCTTCCTTGACATCATGTCCCTCTCCCGTCACGAGCGCCGCATGCACCTGGTCCAGGCGATCTTCCTGTGGGAAGACACCTTGAGGAGACGAAAGGCAGGTGCCGACACCAAAGAAGGACAGGAGCTTCTTCTCAGATATGCCCTGGAAAGTCAGCCGGACGACTTTGACCGAGAGAGATTTTTTGGAGTGATTGAAAATAGTGGAGAATTCCGTATACTCCTCGCGAAGCATGCGCCGGACTTTCCGGTCGAGAGAATTGCCAAGATGGATCGAGCGATCCTTCTTCTTGCCCTCTTCGAACTTCTCCATTCCGATGTGCCCCCTGCGGTGGTGATCGATGAGGCCATCGAGCTGGCGAAAGAATTTGGTGGAGAGTCGCGGTTTGTCAATGGTGTTCTCAGTAGCATTAATAAAAATAGAAAAAATGTTTGACGACCTTATTCAAAAGATCGGCCTGAAGGACAATGACCTCAAGCTTCTCGACCAGGTCTTCATCCATCGCTCCTATGTGAACGAGCACAAGAATGAGGGACTCGAGAGTAATGAACGTCTCGAATTCCTTGGCGATGCGGTGCTGGAACTGGTGTCGACCGAATATCTCTACCGAAATTTTTCTAATGATGAGGGCGAGCTGACCAACTGGCGTTCCGCCCTGGTGAAGGGCCCAACGCTTGCGCAGGTCGCGAGTGAACTGGGGCTCGGCCAGCTTCTTAAACTTTCACGAGGTGAAGAGAAGAGTGGTGGACGAGAAAAGGATTATCTCCTGGCGAATACCGTTGAGTCCCTGATCGGCTATATTTATCTGAAGGGCGGCTATGCCAAAGCCCAACTTTTTATTCACAAATTCATCTTGGTGCGCCTTCAGAAGATTCTCGAGGAAAAGCTCCACATCGACTCCAAATCTTTTTTTCAGGAAACCTCGCAGGAGCTGCTCAGCATGACGCCGACCTATGACGTCCTGGAGGAGGAGGGCCCGGATCACAAAAAAATGTTCACCATGGGGGTCTACCTGAATGGGGAACTCATTGCGAAGGGAAAGGGCAACAGCAAACAGGTCGCCGAGCAGGAGGCGGCAAGAAATGCGCTGCTGGTGAAGGGATGGTTTAAGGAGAGGATGTGAAAATGGCTGGTTCAGGGCTCATGGGAGTCGAACGGGTCAGATTTGCGATTGAATGATACGAACAAGATTCGAAACAATCGTGAAGGCCAGCATGATGAGCCCAAGTCCGATCGCCGCCCAGGTGAGGGTTGTTTTCGCTGCGGTGAGACCGTCCTCCTCTCCCCGTGCGGTAATGATTCTGCCGGCACTATAGATGATCATGAGTATGGCGAGCGCTCCTGAAATAATGAAGATGGGGTTGATAACGTAGCGCAGCATGAAAGACTCGGTGACTTTCTGGGGGTCACCGATGCCCTCGAGACCAAATTTCGGAAGATTGGAGGGAAGTCCGATTCCACTCAGCGGGATGCCCTCACCTGGCTTCACCTTTGAAGGTTCTGTCTTCTTGTCATTTGAGTCGCTATCGGAATTTTTGGGTTGAATATTGTTGCTTGCATTAGGCGCTACTACTCTATTTTTGTCAGCAGTTTTTGTTTCTTGAATGTCTCCTGACGCATTCGGTGCAGCCACACCATTACTGGCTAATGCATGGGGAAGAAACAAGCAGCCATTGAGGAAGAGGAGAATGAAAAGAAATTTTTTCATGTATTAAAAAGTTTAAGCAGATTGGCAACGATGGTGTAGGAGAAGGCAGCCAGTGCAATGCCGGCGACTCCGAAGACAATCATTTTGACGGAAGCGGTGAACTGCTCCGTATTGTCGCCGTGGATCACCAGCTGAAATCCGGCGTAGCCGAAAACGAGCAGCGAAAGGGCTCCGATCAGAATCGAAACCTGCTGGATGATCCAGGGAATCCATTGGGTCTCCAGATTCGCATCGACGAATTGTACAGCGGTCCCCTGGTAGGCGCTCTTTGTAATAGGAGCGTTGCCATCAAGCTGATTATCAATTTTTTGGTTGTCGATCGTGCTAAAGGGGACGACAATCTGACTTTTCAAAATACTACCACCCAAAAAAGAGGCCATCAGGATGCCGAGAACAGAGAGGAAAATGATGAGAAGAACGTTCTTCGCGGACATAAGGCATGATAGGATAACATTAGGCTCAGTTTAGCATGGAGAGATCGTAAATTTACAATTTTCAATTTACAATTTTCAATCAAGGCACAATGAATCAATTTTAAATGAATAAATGAATCATTGAAAATTCAATGAAAATTGAAAATTGATAATTGATAATTGAAAATTTTATGTCCTTCAAACTCCTGAAACAACAAGGTTCTGCACGCCGCGGGCAGCTTCATCTCCCTCATGGCTTTGTTGATACTCCCACCTTCATGCCCATTGCCACGACTGCGGCGATCAAGGGTCTGGAGTCGGAGGATATCAAAGCCCTTGGCGGGCAGATCATCCTGGGCAATACCTACCACCTGGAGCTACGCCCTGGTTCTGAGCTGATCAAAAACCTTGGCGGTCTTCACAAGTTTATGAGCTGGGACGGCCCGATCCTCACAGATTCCGGAGGTTTTCAAGTTTTTTCTCTCGCCAAAATTCGAAAAATCACTGAGGAGGGGGTAACTTTCAATTCGCACATCGATGGCAAGGAGATTTTTTTGTCTCCGGAACGATCCATGGAAATCCAGATGAATCTTGGCTCGGACATCATCATGGCCTTCGATGAGTGCACGGAGATTGCCGAGAGAGAAGAAGTTGAAAAGTCGGTGGAACTCACGACGCGGTGGGCGCTGCGTTCGAAGAACGCATTCCCTTCTAAACCCTATACCCTAACACCTAAACCCTGCATTTTTGGCATAGTTCAGGGCGGCATCTTCCCCGATCTTCGAAAAAAGTCAGCACAAGAAATCGTTGATATCGGCTTCGATGGCTACGCCATTGGCGGCCTTTCCGTAGGCGAGGAGGAGCAAAGCATGCTTGACATGATCGAGGTCGTCGCACCCTTGCTTCCAGAAGATAAGCCGCGCTACCTCATGGGCGTTGGCACACCGCGCAATATCATCGAGGCCGTGGCTCGAGGCATCGATATGTTTGACTGTGTGCTCCCAACCAGGAACGCCCGACACGGGAGCCTCTTCACCTCTCAAGGCAAGATCAATCTTCGAAATGAAAAATACCAACGAGACACGTCCCCTCTTGACCCCGAATGTTCTTGTCAAACGTGCGCGAGATACACCAGGGCCTATCTTCGGCACCTCTTGGTCTCCGGAGAAATTCTGGCCTTACCTCTTCTCGTGCGGCACAATGTTGCGTATTATTTGAATCTCATGAAAGAAATTCGACGGAGTATTGAGGAAGATCGGTTTGAACAACTTCTACGCGACCCTAATATCCGAATGAGAACCGAATGACCCGAATAATTTCTACCCTCCTACCTCCTACTTCCTACTTTCCTACTTCCTCCCATGCTTTTCCGCGCCTACGACATTCGAGGCATCTACGGCAAAGAACTCTCCGAAGACATTGCCTTCCGAATTGGCAAGGCCTTTGCTCAGTACCTTCAAGAAAAGTACCGGCAGAAGGATTTGAAGATCATTGTTGGCCGAGATAACAGGCCGCATGGGATTCCTCTTCAGAAATCTCTCATCGAAGGCTTGCTTGAAGCAGGAGTTCGTGTTGATACCTTGGAAGATTCCACAACCCCCATGGTCTATTTCGCCGTGCATCAGGGCGGCTACGACGCTGGAGTGTCGGTAAGCGCTTCGCACAACCCGGCGGAATATAATGGGTTCAAACTCGTGGGGAGGGGTGCGGAGTCGGTGTGCGGGAAGGAATTGAAGAAGATAGAAGCGATGCTGGCTCCTAGCTCCAGCTTGGAGCCATATTGTCAACAACAGGGTGGCTCCATACAGAGCATGGAGCCAGCAATTGGAGTTTCTCTTTTGGAAAAATACTGTTCCGCCATCACCTCCAGAATTCACCTCAACCGTCCTCTTTCGATCGTTGTCGACGCCGGGAATGGGATAGCGGGAAAGTACTACCCCGAGATTCTTCG
>CAZWLI010000003.1:0-13807 GCA_964634525.1 uncultured Candidatus Peribacteria bacterium
AAACTCAGGGGCGCAAAAAGACCCAGCATCATCACCCCCAAACACAGCAAAAAAAATGGTTTTTTCATGGACTTTTTGGAGGAGGATTACCAAGAAGAGCCGGCGTTGTTCCAAGAGGCAAAACCTCTCCGTAGGGCATCACATTCGTTTTAACCTCGTGCTGTTCCAAAGAGCCTCCAGCGGAAGAAAATTCCGCCACCAGGGTGTAGGAAGAAAAAGCGATCACAAGGCCAATGAGCGAACCGATGATAATCGTCGTCCCTGTTTTGCCGCGTTCCTCATTGCCGGCGGAAAAGACATACATGGAGCCGCCGACCACCAGAGAAAAGAGGAAAAGTCCACTCAAGGCCGCGAGAAGCAGATTGGTAAAATTCGACAGCGTGAGAATACCCACCGTCACATTCACCTGCGGCACGCCCGGAAGCGTGCTGATGTCAAAGACCGCATTGACCAGACTTTCGGCCATCATGATGAGAATGAAGCCAAAAAATCCATAAATGAACACTTCTTTTTGCTTGTTCACGGTCTCGTCCTCGGCATTGAAGATAATATTTGTCCCGGAACGCACGACATAAAAAACGGAAATGCCACCAAGCAAATAACGAACGGTCTTCACGATAATCGTCATATAACCCTTGAATACTTCACCTGTTGCCGCGATGCTCGCATCGCTCGACACAAAGCTGGAGCCGTTTTTGTAGAGGGAAAAAAGATCCGCCATGTTTTTTGCAAACACGATGAAGACCATGCCCGCGATCATGTAGAGAAACTGATTGGTCACCCCGGTGAAATCCTCATCGCTGCCTCTTGCAATGATGAGACGGATGCCCATACCGCCCATAAGAAAAACAAGGATGGGCCCGAGAAACTGCTTGGCAGTTTCGTAGAGAAACTGAATAAAGGCCAAAATGCCTGAAGCTCCTGTTTGATTGGGAGCGATCACGCGACCAAATTTTACTCCTGGGAAATCATCGGGCTTGCCAAGCGGGAGGATGTTTGAGCCGGAAACGCCAGGAGATGAAGGGGTATCGGCAAAAACAATCGGAGAAGCACTTGCAAAAAGCACGAAGAGGAGGAGAAGAAAAGCCAAGCTCAAGCGAAGAACAGAAGACATGGTTGAATAACAAGGAGAGGCTGATGCCAACAATATCAAAAAAAATCAAACAAAGACCGAAGAAAATCTTTACAAACTGATCTTTCTCCATTACGCTATGGATAGCAAAAAAGCCCTGAGCTTTTTAGCGGTGTAAAAAAATCCCATGCAAATACTCTTCCGATACCTGCGCGATTCAGTCTACGAACTCAAGCTCGTCACCTGGCCAAGCCAGGATGAGCTCCTCAAGCTGACATTTTTGACCATCGGCGTCGTGATCGTGAGCTCTGTGTTTCTGGGACTTGCTGATCTCGGATTTACAACGCTGTACCGACTTTTCCTCACGCTTGTCGCATAGTGTTTTGATATTTCCCTTCCTTGCTTTTTTTCCATGGACGACACCACTCCCCAAACACCCGTGAGCGTTGAACAGATGGCGGTCCCAGCTCTGAACGAAGAGCAGGCCGACAGCGTGCTTCTTCCGCACGAAAAAAAAACTTCACTCAAAACTTCAATTGGCAAACAGGCCAAGAACACGGGCCGAAACTGGTATGTCATCCACACCTATTCCGGCTACGAGGATGCCGTGGAAAAGGCGCTCCGTCAGCGTATCGAATCTCTGAATATGCATGATCTGATTTTCGATGTGGTCGTACCGAAAGAAAGCACGATCACCATCAAGAAGGGCGAACACGTAACCGAACGAAAGCGCCTCTTCCCCGGCTACGTGCTCGTCGACATGATCGTGACGGACGAATCTTGGTATGTGGTGCGCAACACGCCCAATGTCACGGGCTTCGTCGGATCGGGCACCATTCCCGTCCCCGTACGTCCAGAAGAATTTGACGTGATCCTCAAGCACACGAAGAAAGAAGAGCCCAAATTCAAGATCAATTTTGCCGTCTCCGAGCAGGTCATCATTTCCGATGGACCGTTCAAGAATTACGAAGGTCTCATCGACTCGATCGATGAGAAGAAAGGGAAACTCAAGGTCCTGGTCACGATCTTCGGTCGTGAAACGCCGGTGGAGTTGGATTTTGTGCAAGTGAAAAAGAAATAGCTTTTTAGCTTATTAGCTCTTTAGCTTTTTAGTTTTCTTTTCCTAACAAGCTAAAAAGCTAAAAAGCTCCTGCATGAATTTTCGCTCCTTTCTTCCGGCCTGTGTCATCTTTTTTGTTGCAAGCTTTTCCCTCTTCGCTCTTGACTATCAAAACGAACAAGGTGGCGGAGGTGAAGGCTTCTTAAGTTCCCTTGTCCAGAGCGTCTTTTCCGGATCCTCCGTCACCGAGGAGCTGCTGGCCAAAACGTCGCTTCAGGGAAAGGGGCTCACAAAAAATGAATCGAGTGGCCGGTTCTTTCCCTTGCTTCTCACCCTTCCATCGGGTGTGCGAGCGAGCCACCTGCACATCGAGGATACCAGCATTGAGATTTCAGAAGCGAAACAGGGGCTAGCTTCCGATCTCATGGAAACCTTGCTGAAAACAAAACAAGAGGGGTTTATTTTCAACCGCATTAATCCAGGCGCCTTTTACCTCAATCAGGTTCCGATCGAAACCAAAACGGATAATTTCCTCGGAATCGTGATCAAGAACACTCTCTATGGATTCCAGTACAAACCCTTCGAGCATTCTAAAGTGCTTGAAGTAGTTGACGCTCTCAGCCAAACGAAGTAGAGTCTCTCGGCATTTCCTACCGCCCAAATCCTAAGATCCTAAACCCTGCGTCCCCATGCCCACCCTCGTCAAAAAGATCAAACTTCAGGTCAAGGCCGGACAGGCCAATCCAGCGCCTCCCGTCGGCCCCGTGCTGTCTCAAGCCGGCGTGAATATTCAAGAATTCTGTTCCCAGTTCAATGAAAAGACGCGACCCATGATGGGCACCGTGATTCCGGTGGTGATTTCAACCTTTGACGACAAGACCTTCACTTTTGAGCTTCGCGAGCCTCCGACCGCCATCCTTATTCGAGAGCAGATTAAAATTGAAAAAGGTTCCGGTGAGCCGAACAAAAATAAGGTCGGAAAAATCACCCGCGCTCAACTCGAGGTCGTGGCCAAACGCAAGATGAACGAGCTGAACGCCAATGATCTCGAAGCCGCGGTGAAAATTGTCGCCGGAACAGCACGCTCTATGGGCGTGGTGGTGGAAGGGTAACCTGGTCTCTGGTACCTGGTCTCTGGTTACTGGTAAAAACCAGCAACTAGCAACCAGAAACTAGGCAACTAGTTTTCGTGGGAGTCCGCCTGAGGCGGACGTTTGTACCACTTAACTCATTCTTATGGCAGAAGCCAAAAAACCTGTCCAGGGCCCTCGACAAAAATTCCGTGGGAAAAAATACCGCGAGGTTTTGAAGAAGGTGGATCGCAAAAAACTTTACACCCTGAGCGAAGCCGTGACGCTCCTGACCGAAACATCGACGACGACCTTCGACAGCTCTGCGGAGATCCATCTCAACATGGGCATTGATCCGAAGCAGTCCGATCAGCTGATTCGCGGCACCATTACGCTGCCCCACGGCACGGGAAAGAAGGTTCGCGTGATTGCCTTCGTGGACACAGACAAGATGAAGGAAGCCAAAGCAGCCGGCGCCATCGAGGCCGGATCCGACGACCTGATCGAGAAGATCAACAAGGGCTGGCTTGATTTTGATATTGCCGTTGCCACGGCGGACCAAATGAAGAAGCTGGGCAAGGTGGCGAAAACCCTTGGCCAAAAGGGCCTCATGCCCAATCCCAAGGCCGGCACCGTGACCACGACTCCCGGGAAAACCATTGAGGAGATTATGAAAGGCCGCGTGGAATACAAGATCGACAAGGAAGCCAACGTGCACAATGTGTTTGGGAAAATCTCTTTTGGCAAACAAAAGCTCGAGGAAAATCTTCGACGCTATCTCAAGGCCATCACGGAAGCAAAACCCTCCGCTATCAAGGGCAACTACATCAACTCCATCACCGTCGTCACGACCATGGGACCGGGCATCCACATCGCTGCCAGCGAAGCTCATAGCGCTTAGGACTTCCACCATGGCTATTCGAGTTCAACGCCTCGACAAATCTCTTCCCCTTCCGAAATACGAAACCCAAGGTTCCGTTGGCTTCGATTTACTCGCGAGGGAAACAACCATGATTCCAAAAGGAACCATTGTGCTGATTCCGGCGAATGTCATTGTTGAGACTCCCCCCGGCTACATGCTGGTGATCGCCTCCAGATCATCAACTCCGAAGAAAAAAGGCCTGAGCCAGCCCCACGGCATTGGCATCATCGACCAAGACTATTGTGGCCCTAGCGACGAGATCAAGATCCAGATGTACAACTTCAGCGACAAAGACGTGACGGTCGAGAAAGGCGAAAAAATCGCCCAGGGTGTGTTTGTCCATGTCAGCAAATTCGAATTTGAGGAGGTCGATGAAATTAAAAAAGGAAGCCGTGGAGGCTTTGGCTCCACCGATGGTTTAACAAACTAAAAAGCTATCCCCTTCAGTAATCCTTCAACAGTTTGATGTGTTTAAGCGTTTTTGTTTTTTCGTAGTACTTCTGATCCAAAGTGACGAAGGTGCCATCATTGAGAATGGCGAGAGCATGATACACCGCGTCATAAAAAGCGATCTTTGAAAAACGGTTTATAATTTCAAGAGCTCTTTTTACCAGTTCATCATCAAGTTCAGCCACCTGACATATCTTTCGAAATCTTCCAAAGAGTAAAAATGATTTTTCCTGAAGATGATCATCCAATCGACTCAAACGATTACAAATTTCATAGTGCCAAATGGAGGGAACAAAAAAACCTATTCTCTTGGAGACAACCTCATCAAACAAGTCTTCTGCCCATTTCTTTTCCGGCTTCTCATCAAGAAAAAAAGACAAGAAAATATTTGAATCGGGGATAAGAGGAAAATGAGAAGTTGGCATACGATTAATGAGAACGGCGATCTTTTCTCACCCATGCAATGACCTCTTTGGTGGTGGAGGTTCCTTTCAGGAATCCTCGAGTTTCTCGAAGGGCATCATAGGCGTCATGGAGTTCTGCTTTTCTTTTTTTTTCAATAATTATTTGTTCCACCATTTGACTTCTTCGTCTTCGAGGAAATGAGTGAACATAGGCTGTGCTTTCGGGAGAAAGATACATGACGTTTCGAATTGTCTTGGGCCGAGTTGGGAGAGTGGTCGTTGGCATGGGCATTATTATAGTGCACTCACATTGTGCACTTAACTTGCTCACTTGTAAAGTGCCATCACCACTTCTCAACCCCAATGTGCCGATAATAAAAATCAATAATGTCCTGATAGCCCTTCCCCTGCTTGGCCATTTGCGTGGCGCCGTAGCCGGAGAGGCCGACCTGATGGCCGCAGGCGGTTTTCCCTTCTCTGGTCGGGTCATCGCCCAGCGGGTCATCCACAGATTGAAAAACTGCTGCAAATCGTTTGAAGTACTCTTGCTTGTCCCATCCGGCCTCTGCCAAAGATTTGGTGCGAACTCCATCCGTGCAGGAAAAATACGCCGCTCGAAGCACTCGTTGTTCGCGTGTCGCGGACGGGTCAACCGAGGAATCCGCGAGGATCACCTCGTCATCGGTGTCCTTCAACGCCTGCTGCCATTTCGGGGAGCGCTGTTCGAAGGTTTTGCCAAGATACTTTTGAAACACCGCCGGATCATCGGAGGCATTGTAGGGCTTGCCGGGAAATTTTTCATAGCCCGAGACCAGGTAATGAAGGGCATAGGTGCGAGAGAGCACGGCAATCACCTTCCTTTTTTCCATAGGCTGATCATCACTCTCCGGCACTTCCGCAATCCCCTTCATGTAGTCCTCGAGCGAGAGCTCGTTGATCGCCACGGTCTTGCCATCGAGCATCCGGAACTCAAGCGTGCCGCGATAACGATCATCTTCGCGGCGAACAATTCCCCCCGACGCATCCGGCATTTCTCCAGAATACTTGGTGAGCAGCACTCTCATGACTGGCAGCTGAGTATTCTCCCCACTCCTGCTCCGTCCGCCGCGGCGGAGCGGAAGGGGGGCTGGGGGGGAGGTCTTTTTGCCACTCTTCCCTTCAATTTTCAATTCAAGCCTTCCCCCCCTCACCACCACCTTCTTGCCCCCTGCACTCGCTTCAAAACGATAGGTCTTCGTGCGCAAAGGAGTTTTTTGAAAGGCGATCAAGATCTTGCCGGTTGCTCCCGGCATAACTTTTTCCTCTTGAAGCTGAACCCCAACACCATCCAAGGATCGAACTTCAAAACGATTCGGACCCTGGCGGTACCAGGGCACGGTGCCGGTATTTTTGAGCTCGATCCATTCGCTGCGAGAACCGCCCTTTCCAAGGACCGTCTTCTGGCTCTGGGCTACGATCTGGGCGCTGAGGCGAACGATGCCTTCGGTTCTCACTTCATCATGGAGAACAAGTTTTGATTTCCCTGGAAACTTGCCCTCGATCCGGCTCGGAGATTTCGAAAGCACGATCGTCATGGAACTCCTCACGACCCCCTGTTCATAGCCAATAAACACGGAATCTTTAAACTCAATAAAATTATGCTGGCGGACTGCCTCGGTAATAAAGGCTTTAACATGGCTGGCATTCTGAATCCAAACGGTTTTCGGCTCCCAATCAAAATTCCCATCGTTCAAGATCCGTGTTGCTACCTCTTCATCAAAGCCCTTCTTCAAGCCAGCCGAAACGATCTGAAAACGGGGTGAAAATTTCGGTTGTTCAATGGCCAGGCGAAGACGAAGATCGTCTCCTTTCAGACCTTTTTCTCGACCCACAACCGGCACAAACTGATAATTGATCAAACCTTCTTCCTCAGCCACGGGCACAAGCACCGCAAAGGTCGCCTCATGAGCGACTGCTGTTTCTTCGCGAAGAGAAGCCCTCAGGCCACCGAGCAAGAGTGAAAGACGCTTCCCTCGCCTCATGACTTGCTGAAGACTCAGGCTTGCCGGACCCGAAACGGTCCAGGGAAAATTTCCGGTATTTTTCAGGGTGACGAAAAATTGTCGATGCTCTCCGACAAGCAAGGGGTCCTCGCCAGGCTGAAGCCGAACGACATCATAGGTAAAACGAGGCTGTTCGACGAGATAGGTCACCGCAAGAGAGCTCGGCATGCTGACCTTGTTGGCGCTCAGCCGATAGAGAAGATGCTTTTGCCCTCCGGAAAGTCCGGCGATGAGTGGAATGGAAACCTTTATTCCGGCTCCTGGGGAAACGCTTATGGAGCTGAGGGTGATCGACGCCTTCTTCTCACCCTTGCCAAAGAGCTGTACCGAAGTCCAGGTCTTTTGTCCTGTGTTGGTGAGTGTGAGAAACAGATTGGAATTCGAAAGCGGCGCCAACAGCGGCACATTCGGCGGATCAAAGGAAAAGCTATAGTCGGGCTTGATGCCGCCCTGAGCAACCAGACGGCGCAGCTCATCTATGCGGGCTTTCAAAAATCCTCCCGGACACTGCGTGCCTCCGCGGCCGATGGCGTGCTGAGTGATTTCTCCGATCTCCCCATGCGTGGCAATGTTGGGGACCACGGTGCCTCGAAAGGAAGAGCTTCCGAGAGGATTGATATCGTAGAGCTCAGCAAGGAAGGAAGTGAGCTCGACCAAGCCTTCGAAGGCTTTTTGCGACACGACATTTTCTTGGAAATTGCCCATGACCGCAATGCCAATGGTGTTGGAATTCTGACAAAGAATATGCGCGCCAATCACGTCTTTGCCGCCGGATTTGCCCTCGTAGAGAGTGCCATTCGGATCCACCAGATAGTGGTAGCCGACATCCCCCCACTCACGCGTCAGCGTGTGGTAGGCATAGATCGCCCGCACCGCCATCCGATAGTCGTTGTCCGTCATCACGCCATCACTGTCCAGATCCTTGAGACTCTGGGCCGTATGGTGAATGATGATTTTTTTGACCCCATCCGAATACCGCCATGGCCAGGCCAGAGCTCGCCCAAGAGTATCCGCTTGCTCAACCCGATCCTTCATTTTGAACTCTCCCGGATAAGCCCTCTCCAGTGGAGCACAAATATTCACCGGAGCCTTTTCTTCCGCGCCTCCATTGTCGCGATCGGTCGATGACTCCGTCTTTGGCTTTTGCAGGAGCAGACCCTCATCCGCACCCCATTCTTCTCGCGAACGGATGGTAACGGCTCTTCCGCCCCGAAGCGCTTTGAGCGAATCGGGGAAACCTTGATCTATCTCGCCACTGGCAAGAGAGCCGTGAGCAGCGATGATCGGATCAAGGCCAATAAGCGTGGCCTCAATCACGCTGGCCTTGAGCGCCTTCAGTTCAAATACCTCAGATTTCTTCACAAAAATAAGCTCAGAGCCCGAGGTGTCTTCTTCTTCGAGGTCAAGCGTTTTCCATGCGCTCCACGTGCCATCGGAAAGAAAACGAAGAGAGACGGCTTCGGGATCGCTGACCGCAAAGGCTTGGAAAGGAAATGGTGCCGTCACGAGCTTCCGCTCACCTTCTTTCAAGCTGAGCTTCAGAATCTGATGGTCAACGCCGGAAAAAATCGCGCCAGCCTGAAGAGGCCTTGCGAGAAAGAGGAAGAGGAAGGAAAAAACCGTCAAAAAAAGAAGAAAACGTCTGCACATAGCATGGGTCATTGTAGACGGAAGAGAGACCTCTTGTCATCCGAAGAAGAGAATCGTATGCTTCCGACATGAAGCAATCCTTCCACGACGCGATTCAAAAAAATCAAGGCAAGGCTATTTCCGAAAAAACGCAGACCATGCTCAACGCTCCGTGGAGCGATCCCACAACATCTCTGAGTAAAGATGACAAGGCTTTTTTGGACGACCTGATCCACAAGATCGAAGACGGGGACATTCAGCTGCACATGCCAAGCTCGATCCTCCACCACAAGGTTTACGACAAGCTCCCGAGCCAGACGCAAGCCAAGGTCGACCTCTGGATTCAGGCGACCCTCGCCGCAATCCGTCGTGTGCACGATTTCTATCACAATCCCTACGACAACAACTCTGACATGATGATTGCCATGGTTCGCGAACTTCGCCTCAAAAAAGAAATGCTCGAGAAGGAATTTGGCGATGTACTGAAGATTTAGTATGCCAAAAATTGATTACCTGCTCATCGCCTTCCTTGTTGTCATGGGTGTTTATTCCCTGTTCCAGACGCATGTCCCCATGCCGGGAAACATTGATTTTTATGCCGGCCAGCCCCACCCCTACGCCATCACCGGAACCATTGTCGATGATCCGGATGAACGAAGTTTTACGACTCATTACACCGTCGAAACAGGCTCTATTTTTCTGCGTTCTCCTAACAATCCTAAGGCTCCTCAAAATCCTAACGGTCCTACTGCCCTCTCCGGCCGTCTCCTCGTTTCCACCTTCAAATACCCTCGCTATCACCTGGGAGACAAGCTCTGGATCAAGGGCGTGGTAGAAGTGCCCAAGGTCTTCGAGGACTTCGATTATCCGGCCTACCTTTCCCTCTTCGGGATTCATGCCATCATGCGGGATGCCAAGATTGAATTGTTGAATGCTTCCTCCTCACCTTCGCTGCTTCATCTCCTGCGAAGCACTTTCGAATCCCAACTTCAGAAAGTCTTTCCCCAGCAGCCTCAAGGCTCGCTCATGGCCGGATTGCTCCTGGGCTCTCGGAAAAACCTTTCGAATGAGCTGAAAAATGATTTTCAAAAAAGCGGCCTCTCGCACATCATCGCGATCTCGGGCTTCAACATCACGCTCGTGCTCACCCTCCTGCTCGCGATGTTCAAGCCTCTGGGAAAAAAGGCGGCCTCTCTTTTTTCAGGAGTTGGTCTGATTCTTTTTACCCTGCTGGTGGGAGCAGGGGCCTCGGTGGTGCGAGCCTGTATCATGGGGCTCATCGCTCTGCTTGCCTTTGCCTCGAATCGGCGGCGGCATGCGCTCACTTCTCTCCTCATCGCGGCGGTGCTTATGACCGCCTACCAGCCCGAGATTCTTCTGCACGATATTTCTTTTCAGCTCTCTTTTCTCGCCACCCTTGGCCTCATCATTCTCTCCCCTCTTTTGGAAGAGCATCTCCTATGGATCCCGAAATCGTTTGCGCTGCGAGATAGCATCCTCCTCAGCCTCTCGGCCGAGATTATGACGCTCCCAGTCATTCTGCTGAACTTTCACATGCTCTCCCTGGTCAGCCCACTGAGCAATATCCTGATCGCCGGACCCGTGATCCCCGCCACTATGCTGATGGGCGCGGTGAGCACGGCCCTCGGCTTCATCAGCATGAGCCTTGCCAAGCTGATCGGGGTCTTTGGTCAGGTCCTCTTGTCGTATGTGCTCGTGGTTATTCACTTCACCGCCTCACTCCCCTTTTCATCCGTCACTATTCCCTACTTTTCATTATCACTCTTTATCCTCTACTTCCTCATCTTATCCATCATCATGGTCAAGACAGGAAAGGAATTTCAAAAAACTGTCCAGCATATTCGTCAACAGCAGCTCTGGTTTCGAAGCCGTATTGGTGCTATGAATAGAAAAGTTTAATGCCTTTTCTTTTCTTATGGAACGCATTCTTTCCCTCCTTTTCCTGATTATCTTTGGCTTCCTGGCGTATTACTTCATCATCCAGCCCGTGTTGAACTCTATTCCGGCTGTGCCGGCAACCGTGCAAACAACTCCTCCAGCTCCCGCTGCAACGCCAAGTCCTGCCCCTGCACCAGCTCCAGCAGCTCCGGCTCCGGTGACTCCGGCAGTCACTCCAAGCCCTGCTGCAACGCCAACACCTCTACCTACTCCTGCTCCTCAGCCAATTGTTCCGGCTCCCACTCCTCCCACAGCCAAGGAAGAACCGAAAAAGGAGGAACCAACGACTTCTCCTCCTGCCCCCGCCACGACAAGCTCTTCAGCTTCAAATTCAGGGAGCAGTACGACGACTTCCGCAGCACCGACAAGCACCACAACAACACCTTAAATGAAGAGAAAAAATATGATAGCATCCTTACGCTGCTTACGTTCCTTTTCCTATGGCTCGCCGAAGACGGTACCCCTCCTATCAGCGCGTTCGAAGAAGACGAAGGCGTCACCTGAAACCCGTTGAATGGAATATTTCCTCGCATGTTTCCCGAGAAATCTCTGGCATTTTTTTCCTAGGCTTTTCGGCGCTGAATTTTCTCTCGTTGGAAAATAACGCCGGCAGCTTCGGCCAGGTATGGTACGACAAAGTCCTCCAGCCACTCTTTGGCGTTGGAGCTTTTTTGGCGCCGGTTTTTTGTCTGGCCGTTGGGCTTGCTCTGCTGCTGACGAAAAAAATCCAATTTGCCATGGGGCGAGTTTTGGGACTCTTCCTCTTCATCGTGAGTGCACTGGGCCTGATCGAGCTTTCAGCACCCATGAATTCACTGTTTGAATCCTCACGTCAGTTTGGCGGCTACATTGGCTTTAGCTCGAATTTCCTCCTCTTCATGATCTTCGGAAGTACCGGAACAACGGTCATCATGATGAGTCTTGCGATTATTTCACTGTTGCTGATTTTTAATATTTCTTTCACCGAAATTTTCTCTTTTTTCAGAGATATGCTTTCCTCTTCGGAGGAGCCGCTTTCGCAAAAAAAGAAAATTGCGGCTGAAATTGAAAAAGAACTTTTCGAGCCGCTGGTGCGAAGCATTCGCGATAAAAAGAAATCAGAGGAAAGCTTCGAGCTGAATATTGTCCGGGGCGACCAAAGCGTTACCCTCCCTCCTGCTCCGCCGCGGCGGAAGGGGGTTGGGGGGGAATCTTCTATTTCGAAAAATACTTCAACTGAAAAACCCCTCATCGACGCCCAACCGACCGTGGACTACAGCAACTACGAGTTCCCTGAGCTTTCTTTTCTCAATACGGATGACGTTTCCAAGGGATACAACGACGACCAGCTCGTACAAAATGCCGAGATTATCCGGCGCAAACTCGAGCAATTTAGCCTTCCGGTGACCATGAAGGATGCTCACGTTGGACCCACCGTCATCCAGTACACGCTGAAACCTGCGGAAGATGTGAAACTGAGTAAGATCACCACCCTGAAAAACGATCTCTGCCTCGCGCTCTCTGCCCAGGCGATTCGTATCGAAGCGCCGATCCCCGGCAAAGGGCTGGTCGGCATCGAAGTACCGGCCCAGGAACGTATGATCGTGCATCTCGGCTCCATCGTCCGTTCACCGATTTTTGCCCAGGAAAAAAGCAATCTCACGATGGTGCTGGGTCGGGACGTTTCCGGACATCCCGTGGTCGCAGATCTCGCGGCCATGCCGCACTTGCTCGTCGCCGGACAAACCGGCTCGGGAAAATCCATTGCCATTAATTCGTTCCTCGTCTCCCTGCTCTACCAGCACTCCCCGAAAACGCTTCGTCTCATCATGATCGATCCGAAGCGCGTGGAGCTCACGAACTACAACGGCATTCCGCACCTCCTCACGCCCGTGATCACGGAGCCGGACAAGGCGCTCCAGGGCCTGAAGTGGGCTGTCTCGGAAATGAACCGCCGCTACAAAGAACTGGCCTCCCATAGCAAACGAAATATTGACGAATACAACAAGGCCTTCCCGGATAATCCCCTGCCCTTCATCGTAATTATCATTGATGAATTGGCGGATCTCATGATGGCGGCGAGCAAAGAAATCGAAGCCACGATCTGCCGCATCGCGCAGCTCGCACGTGCCACGGGCATTCACCTCATCATCGCCACCCAACGCCCTTCGGTGGATGTGATCACGGGCCTTATCAAGGCGAATATTCCAACGCGCATCGCCTTCACCGTTGCGACCGGCATTGACTCTCGCACCATTATCGATGCCATTGGCGCCGAAGACTTGATCGGCCAGGGCGATCTCCTCCTCCTGGCCTCCAATATGGCCAAGCCCATGCGCCTGCAGGGCGCCTATGTCTCGACGAAGGAGGTCGAGAAAGTCATTGCTTTCATCAAGCTGAGAAGCCCCACGGGCGTGCAGTACGACGACTCGATCACGAGCGAACACGACGATGTTCCGATCCCGGGCCTATCTTCCTTCAAGCTCGCCGGCGAAGATGGGGAAGTCACGGGCGAAAACGATCTTGAGCGCGCCATTCAGGCGATCAAAGAAGGTCGCAAGGCTTCGGCCAGCTACCTGCAGCGTCGCTGCAGCTTTGGCTATGCAAAGGCCGCGCGTATCCTCGATCAGCTGGAAGAGATGGGATTGATCGGGCCTTCCAATGGGGCTAAACCGCGCTCCATTTTCATGAGCGAGGAAAATGAAGGAGCGACCGCTCCCGAAAGTCCCGCTTCGGTCAGCAACGAAATCTAAACTTTTTTTGGTATGCCAAGTGATCTTTCAACGCGCTTCAAAAGCTATTCCTTCCTGAAAAAAAGGAAAGAACAGTTCAAGAAAAAATTCCCTTTTTTGAATCTGAAGAAAATTTTGATCGCCATGTTGATCATGACCGGGATTTTTTTTGGGGCTCTTTTTATCCTTATCATCTCGGTCTTGAAGGATATTCCCGATATTCCCACCCACTTTGAAAATCCCAAATCCACGATCATCTACGACCGTGAAGGCAGCCCTCTCTATTCGATTCATGGGGAAGAAAATCGTTTTGAAATTCCTCTGAGCGACATTCCAAAAAATGTCATCAACGCCACCATCGCGATCGAAGATGACCGTTTCTTTGAGCACAGCGGTTTTGATACCGGCGGTATTGTGAAGGGATTTTTTGCCGAATACCTTGGCATTGGCAAGCGTCGTGGTGGCTCCACGATTACCCAGCAGTTTGT
>CAZWLI010000004.1:0-5604 GCA_964634525.1 uncultured Candidatus Peribacteria bacterium
GTATTTCATCACGCCACTCGTGAGCGCTGCTTCATGATGCATGCTCACCTCTTGCTTGATATGTTGATCGTCGCTCCCGACAAAAATACCTTCATGCCGAATGCTCGCGCCAGACTCCTTGCAGGTGCCAGAGAAAATCACCTGCCCTGACCCAGCGCCAAGCGTGAGATGGAGAGCGTGGATATAGGCATCGGCCATGGCTTCGTAGTTTCGGGTAGAAAAATCATGGACCTGAGAACCATAGCGCTGAACGCTGAGGATTTGAATGCGCGCACCTTGTTCGGCAACAACCTGGGTCTTTGATAAGACGAGGGCTGTGCCCTGGGCCTGATCGGCAGAAGAAGAGCGTTCTTGAATCCTGACGGACGCCATCTCTTCGGCAATGACAAGATTTCGCATGGTCAGGCTGGAGGAAGGGTTCTCCTGAACAATGTCGATAACCAAGGGTTCTGCAAGCTTGAGGCCTCTTGGAATCCAGAGAAAATATCCGTTGTCCCAGAGAGCATCCCGAAGAAAAGAAAAAATATCCTCTGGCGCGCTGCTCTTTTGCGTAAAATACGACTCCAGAAGATCAGCTCGCTCCAGCATCGCCGTCTTCATATCGCAGAAGACGATGCCCTGATGAGCAAGTTCTGGTTTTATATTCTCATTTTTGAGAATAGATTTGTAATCCTGATCCCAGAAGTTTTTGAAACTTGATTCGAGAGAAACGGGTTTTATTTTTTCCCGCTTCCAGTCTAGGGTTGGCAACCTCTGAAACTGCTCCCAGGCTTGCTTTCGCAAAAGCCGTAACCATCGCGGTTCGTGACGGGATAACGATCTCTGTTCAAGATCTTCTACAGTCAGTGAACCAAACTCTTGCATTGAAAATTGATAATTGATAATTCTTAATGACCGCCTTCCATTTCAAGCTCAATAAGTCGATTGAGCTCCACGGCATATTCCAGGGGTAATTCTTTCACGATCGGCTCAATGAAACCCTGAACAATCATCGCTTTTGCTTCTTGCTCCTTGAGGCCTCGGCTCATCACATAGAAAAGTTCATCTTCGCCAATGGATCCGATTTTTGCTTCATGAGAAACCTCGGCGCTCTCTTCGTGGATTTCCATGACCGGATCCGCACAGGAGATGGAGGTCTCATCCAGGATTAGATTATCGCAGTTCACCGAAGACTGAGCACGAGTAGCCCCCGGGAAGATACGAAGCAGGCCTCGATAGATCGCCGTACCTCCATCCTTGCTCAGACCTTTTGAAAGGATCGTGGACTTGGTTTCCTTACCCATGTGAATCACCTTGGCGCCGGTATCTTGGCATTGACCCTGGCCGGCAAAGGCGACTGAAAGATGATCCGCACGTGAGCGATCTCCCTTGAGAATGCTGCAGGGATAGAGCATGGTCACACCTGAGCCGAAATTTCCACCAACCCATTCCATGAAACCCTCCTCATCAACTATCGCTCGTTTGGTATTCAGATTATAGGTATTCTTGCTCCAGTTTTCGACCGAAGAGTAGCGGAATTTCGCACCTTTTTTCACAAAGACTTCCACACACCCGGCGTGCAGGGAGCTGCTGCCATACTGCGGCGCAGAGCAGCCCTCGATGTAGTGCGCCTTGGCACCCTCCTCCACGATGATGAGAGTGTGCTCAAATTGACCCCCGCGAGAAGCATTCATGCGGAAGTACGCCTGCAGAGGCATGGTGACTTCAATGCCCTTCGGAATGTAGAGGAAGGTTCCCCCACTCCAGACAGCGCCATGAAGTGCGGCAAATTTATGATCCTTGATCGGTACGCAACGCGTCATGAAGTATTCCTTGACGATCTCAGGATATTTCTGAACCGCCACGTCCATATCTTCGAAAACCACGCCTTTCTTCACCCATTCCTCGCGCAGTTTGTGGTAGACATTTTCAGATTCGTACTGAGCCCCAACACCCGCGAGGACTTTTCGCTCCGCCTCGGGGATGCCGAGTTTTTCGAAGGTTCGTTTGACGTCAGCGGGAACGTCTTCCCAGGTCTTGGCATCCTTCACCTCATCACTGCGACGGTAGTAGCAGATCTCATCGAGATGAAGCTTCTCGAGGGACGGCCCAAAGCGTGGCATTTTTAATTCCTGGAATGCTTTCAAACTCGCGAGGCGTTTGACAAGCATCCACTCCGGTTCCTTTTTCTCTGCACTGATCATTCGGACAACCTCCTCCGTGATGCCCAAGGTCGCTACTTTCACGGCACGCTCCTCGTTCTTGTCGTCGAATCGTGAACGATCAATGTTCTGAAAGGAGCTTATCGGTATTTGAAGCGCGGTGGGCATGCTATTCAAGAATGGTGAGAGTTGGTACTGGCTTTTTTGCTGCTGTTTCGGTTTCAAACTGTTCAAAGCCTTCCTTTTCAATCGTCTTGGCCAGAGCCTTCTTGCCGCTGGCAACGATCGATCCTGATTTGAGAACTATGACAACATCAGGCTTGATGTGGGCAAGAATGTGCTGGTAATGCGTGATCACCAGAATGGCAACCTTGGAACTTTTGAGCTTTTTGATACCTGCCGCCACTTGCTTCAGGGCATCCACATCGAGACCCGAGTCGATTTCATCCAGGATGATCAGTCTTGGCTCAAGGATGAGGGCCTGCAGAACTTCCGATTTCTTTTTTTCACCGCCCGAGAGGCCTTCATTGACGCAGCGCTGCGAAAAAAGATGAGGAAATTTCAAAATATCCATCGTATTATTCATTTTCTTTTGGAATTCAAACACGCGCATGTCTTTCTGCTTCACCGCCTTGAAGGATGCCCGAAGGAGTGTTGCCAGAGGAAGGCCGGGAATGCTCCGCGGCTGCTGAAAAGAAAGAAAAATACCATTTCGAGCCCTCTGGTCTGGGGAAGAGGCAAGGATACTTTTTCCCTCAAGCTGAATGTCCCCGCCCGTAACTTTGTATTTCGGGTGACCCGCGATCGTGAGGCCCAGCGTGCTCTTTCCAGAGCCATTGGGGCCCATGAGAGCATAGACCTTTCCCGCCTCTAGCTCCAAAGAGACTCCCTTGAGGATTTCTTTCCTGGAAACTTCGACATGAAGGTTTGAGATGGAAAGCATGGGATCGTATTGTACCCCATTTTTACTGTTCTACAAAGCGCTTTGCCCTTCCGCGAAGCCTCATGGCATCCGTCACGCGCTTGATCGCGATCATGTAGGCGGCTGTTCGGACATCGACCTTGGATTCTTCTTTTGTCTTCCACACGGCAGAAAAAGCGTCATCCATGATCTTTTTCAGGCGAGAAAGAGTTTTTTCTTCATCCCAGGGATACAGGTAGGCATTTTGGACTTGTTCGAAATAGCTCACGGTCACTCCGCCGGCATTGGTGAGAATATCGGGAATAACGATAATATTTTTCTTTGCGAGAATGGCATCCGCCTCGGGCGTCGTGGGCCCATTGGCCAGCTCAAGAATAGCTTTCGCCTTGATCGCATGGGCATTTTTCTCCGTGATCACGTTTTCGATGGCTGCTGGGATCAGCAGGTCCACCTCGAGCTCGAGCAACTCTTCATTGGTTATTGCCCTGAAGTTGGAGTCCTCCTTGATGGCATTGATATCGCAGAAGCCGCCCTCCTCATAGCAGGCCAGATGTGCCTTTTGTTCCTTCACATTGAGCGCTTTGGTCGGATCAATACCCTTGGCGCGATACACACCGCCTTGGGAATCACTGACCGCCACGACCTGATAGCCCGCCTCATGGAGCAGCTTGGCCATGATGCTCCCGGCATTGCCGAAACCCTGGATCGCCACCGTGATTTTCTTTTTGTCCCAGCCAAGCTCGCGAAGAAGATTTTCAGCGATATAGAAAGCTCCTTGTGCGGTTGCTTCGTTTCGTCCTCGAGCTCCCCCAAGCTCGATCGGCTTTCCGGTGATCATCCCCGGCGCCTTCTCCCCGACCAACACTTCATATTCGTCCATCATCCAGGCCATAATCTGGGCCGTGGTATATACATCCGGAGCCGGAATGTCTTGGTGGGGACCGAGGTATTTGTACAGCCCGCGAATATAGCCTCGGGACATGCGCTCGATTTCGCCCTCCGTCATCTCCTTGGGATTGCAGATAATCCCGCCTTTCGCGCCCCCAAGGGGAATCCCAACGGTCGCACACTTCATAGTCATCCACATGGAGAGTGCCATCACCTCCTCCCGGGAGACATCCGGATGAAAGCGAATGCCTCCTTTCATCGGGCCTCGGGCATCATTGTGCTGGGATCGAAAGCCCTTGAAAACCTTGGTTTCACCGCTGTGCATACGCACGGGAATATTGACTTCAATGACCCGAAGGGGTTGCAAAATCTGATCAAGTAGGGTAGACTCCAACCCTTTCAAATGCTTGGCCGCTGAGCTGATCTGATATTGAGCGATTTCGTAGGCGTTCATAGGCATTTGTAAAGCAAAGTCATACTACCCCGTGTTGTCACAAATCAAAAAAACTTCTGAGCAAGATATTTTGCTCTGTCGATGGCATTCGACGACATAGAGCGAGCAAACTCTCTTGATCCCCCAACCGTGCTTTGTTAAAAATAAGTCAATCACTTTCCATACTATGGGTCAACATACTAAAATGTTCGTCGACGAACTTTCATTAGCGACCGAGGCTCCGGTAAAGCTTTTGGAACAATTGGAACAAGGGGGTTCGAGTGAGAAAGTCTGGGATATCGATCGCTTAAAAAATGCTGCGCGGGGAAGTGTTACAACAACAATTGAAAATCCTCTGAAAGATCTGAATACATTGTCAAAAGGCGATAGCCTAGAGAAACTGCATAAGGTTTTTGATTCTTTAAAATGTGACGAAGAATTAAAAAGCGCTGTGCTTGATATGATCGTAAGGCATCCACTCAGGATAAAGAATATTCTCTTTGACCTGGAAAGAATGGAGCGAGATTCTCGGGTTAGGATTGTAAATAGGGATGAAATCAGAGGAAAAATTCTGAAGATGAGATCTATTCTTGATGGCGAGCGGAGTGTTGCCATACCTCCGAGTGATTCCACTCGTCTAAAACGAATTTAAGATACTCCTGAAGCTTGAGGAGAAAAACTCCTTGGTGTCAGTAGAGGAAGAAGCTACAATCTGATGGCTTTTTGCAATAGGGATTGCACTCTCTTCACCTGAAATATCATAAAATCCATGATATTTCAGCCTCAGAGTCCTACGCTTCGAGCCTTACTTTGCAAGGCTTCTACGCTACGGACCGTGCATCTCGCTCCTTACTGGGGTGTCGCCAAGCGGTAAGGCAGAGGCCTTTGGAGCCTCCATGCGGGGGTTCGAATCCCTCCACCCCAACCATCGTCAGGCTGAATCCTTCGTTTACGGATCCTCCTTCGGAGGCTCCTTCAACTTCGGATTCACCTTCCTCTCCCAAAATCCCTGCCTGCCGGCAGGCAGGATTCATCGCATGCTTTATTCCAAGACTTCATGATATTCACTTTCGATGAGCACACATGGAATTCAAGCGTCAAACACTGATTTTGGTACTAAGATAGTGTTTAAAATACCAACCAAAGAATCAGCATGAAACTGAGAAGAAGGCTGGCATCCAAGGTGATTCTTTTGGCGATAAAAAATCTTCGCAAGGTCA
>CAZWLI010000005.1:0-2834 GCA_964634525.1 uncultured Candidatus Peribacteria bacterium
TGCGGCCTTTGCATGGCCCTTGATTTCATCATGCATATCAACTATCATATGTATGATTTATACATATAATCATCACGCATGAGCCCTACGGCTGTTTTCACCACGACGATTTCCCCGCAGATCATGGCATGGCTTCAGCAGCATTCGAAGGAAACCCACCGGACAAGACGGTCAATTTTGGAAGAAGCCCTGAAGCGATATCAAGAAGGCGTGAAGCGCCGTCATCTCATCGAGAGTTTCAAAAGAGCGGCCAAAGATCCCGAAATGAAAGAGCTTGCTGATCAGGGACTTTCCGACTATGTTGAGCAACTTTCTTCTCGGTAACACCATGAAACAAAAAGATATTTACTTCGTCGATCTGGAACCCACGAAGGGTAACGAACAGCGAGGAAGACGCCCGGCCGTGATTATTTCCGGCAATGCCATGAACGATCATTTTGGAGTATCGATCATCTGCCCCCTCAGTTCTTCCATCAAAAACTATGCCGGTTGTGTCATTCTGAAAAAATCAAAAACCAACGGACTCAAGGCTGATTCGGAGATTTTAACCTTTCAAATTCGAACCGTGTCAAAAAAAAGATTTGTTCGAAAGATAGGCCAGATATCGGATGAAGAACTGCAAAATATCTTTTCAAAACTCAGTGATGTTCTGAAGTACTAACCTCTCACCACCGCCAGAACGGCCTCGACGGTGGTTTCTCCGGAGAGGACTTTGAGGTAACCGTACTGCTCCATGGTCATCATGCCGGACTCCACGGCGATCTCCTGCATGCGAATCTCATTGCCGGGATCTTTCAAAATAATCGCCCGAAGGGCATCATTCATTTTTAGCATTTCCATGACATTCACGCGGCCCTTGTAGCCCATGCCTTCGCACTTTTTGCAGCTGCCACCGTTTCGCTTGGCCTTGAAAATCTGCGGAGCCTGGAGGGATTTTTCCAGTTCCTCCTTCACGGGCTGGCTGGCGCTTTTGAAAGCGGGAAGAATATTTCGCTTCAAGACCTCATCCGCTTCCGGATGCGGCATGCGACAGTCGGTACAGACCTTCTGCACCAGGCGCTGAGCAACGATGAAGGCGAGGGCGTTCGCGGCCAGATAGTCCTTGATGCCCATCTGGATGAGGCGCGAGATCGAAGCCACCGCGCTGTTCGTGTGCAGCGTCGACCAGACCACATGACCCGTGAGCGCGGCTTCCATGGCCACTTCTGCGGTTTCCAGATCGCGCATTTCGCCGACCATGATGATGTCCGGGTCCTGACGAAGCAGGGCTCGAAGCACCCGGGCGAAATCAAGACCGATGTCATGGCGCACCTGGGTCTGGTTCACGCGATTGATCTCGGCCTCGATGGGGTCTTCGATGGAGCAGACATTGTTTTCCAGACGATCGGTCTCCTGCAGCACCGAGTACAGGGTCGTGGTTTTCCCCGAACCCGTGGGGCCGGTCACGATATTAAATCCGTAGGGCAGATTGATGGCTTCTTGAAAAAACTTCAGATTGTAGGGTGTAATGCCCAGCATGTTGAGGTTGCACTTGTTCACATCCGCCATCTGACGCAGCACGACTTTTTCCAACTGCTCGTTTTTTTTGGTCACCGGATTGAAGGAAATCCGAAATTCGTAGTTTTTTCCGTTGTGAACAAATGGAACGCGCCCATCCTGTGGCACGCGAGACTCATCGAGGCGGCAGTACGAGAGCGTCTTCAGGCGACTCACCACGCCTTCGTAAATGGATTTTCGAGGATCCACGATCATGTCGCGGCAATTGCCGTCCACACGAAATCGAATGCGGGACACGAGTTTGTTGTCCTGGATATCCAGGTCAATATGAATATCTGAAGCTCCCAGATCAATGGCTCCGCCCAGAATTCTCTCGAGCTGTTCATTGGCATCGCCATCTTGGAGTTGCCAGAGCTTTCGGGGTTCGCTCATCGGTACCGCCGCAGGCGTAGCAGGTGCCGGTGGCAAAAATTTTTCCACCACGGACTTCAGTTCCGGCTTTTTTTCGAGCAGCAGCTCCAGCGCCGAAATATTTCGCTGCTGTGCAGCATCACCGAGCACCTTGGCCTGATCTGGGGACAACACTCCCTTCTGCACAAACAAGCTCATGAGCTTTTCGGAAACCTCAGGAGGAAAATTCATAGATGGAAATAAACGGATCCATCATCTGCGCGAAGAGCATAATACGATTTTCCACGAAGCGGGAAAGTCCAGGCATCCGAAGAAGTCCTCACGGCATCCTCCAGTCCGAGCTCCCCCACCCCAACACGAAGAGCAAATGAAGCCTGATCCAGGGTAAAAAACTTGGCTCCGGCAGCTGATCCGCGAAACAATTTTCCTTCCAAAAATCCCTGAAGATCCAGAAGAAAATCCCGCATTTCCTTGGCTTTGGCCTTCGCTTCCAGGGTTTTGCGATGCTCTGACTCCTGGTCTGCTCTCGCGGATTTCACCAGGCTCAACTCTTTTTCCAGTCTGGTGTTCTGTTCTTCCAACTGCTGAAGTTTGACTTCGGATTCCAGGACCAGGTGATCGGAGACTTCCAGCGTTGCGAGAGCATCCTTCAGATGAGCACCGAGGCCTTTCAGAAAGGATTGCAATTCGAGGGATTTTCGCACCGAAGTCTTTTCATCCATGGCTAGAGATAGGAAAGCAGGTCATCGGATTCTTGACTCAGAAACTCGGGATCATAGCGCTTCCCACTCCCCCACAAAGCTTTGAGCTTTTCGCTTTCGCTGAGATCGAACACCATGGTCTCTCCGCTGGGGAGATTCACGGTTTTCTTGGTATGGTCCGAAAGTTCCCGGAGTGCGGTTTTGAGGAGAGCAATTTCCTGTTCC
>CAZWLI010000006.1:0-1503 GCA_964634525.1 uncultured Candidatus Peribacteria bacterium
AGAGGTTTTCTTCCGAACTTCTCCACCACCACTTCAAACAAATCTTTCTGTGAAACTTTTCTCGGAAGCCCGTCGAAGACCACCGCCTGCGAGGACGGGGTTTTCTTCAAAAAATCCTCAACGATTTCAATGACGACCTCATCCGACACGAGATTGCCGGCTTCGATAATACCCTTCACCTTGCTCCCGAGCGGAGTCCCGCTGGCCGCGATCGCTCGAAGCTCCTTACCGGTCTCAAAGACCGTGTAGCCGGACTTCTCGGCGAGCAAACGGCTTTGGGTTCCTTTTCCGGAGCCCTGAATACCGAACAGAATAAGATCCTTCATGCAGAGTTATAACGGCTCAAGAATAACTCTTTTTTCAATTTTGACCACTGCTTTATTTCCGCTTCTCTTTTCATCGCTTCCGATCTGGTTCGAAAACTTTCCGAGTGGATAATTTTTATCGGCAATCGCGCCCGTGTATATTTTGAAGCTTTCCCGGCATTATGCTTCGCCTCGCGCTCTGCAACATTCGCGCAGTATCCCGTGTAGAGCGATCCGTCTGAACAGCGGGCGAGGTAGGTGAAGTAATGGGGGAAAGATAATGAGCTCATAAAATTTGCAAAAGTGGAGCATAACAGGTATCATGTGGTTACAAATGGCCATGAGGCCAATCGAGGAGCCCTTCGGGGCTCCGTTTGTTTTTCGGGCTGCAAAAAATGAATGATCTTTTCCCTGACCATCTCAAACTGCGCTGGCGATATTTTCCTCAAAAATCTTCGAAACCTCTTCACGCTCACGAGCCGGAGTTGCGACAAAATGACACTGAAAATTCTTCCATCATAGTTGAGGGAATGATAATAGACGCCCTCCTTTGCCTTTGTGCTCATGGGCAAAATCCAAGCCACTTTCTTGTTAAATTTTTTTAGAATAAGGACCGGCCGCTCAAAAAACTCATTCTTACCATCCTGTTCATCTCCAAGATTGATACCAATAGAGCACCACCAAATTTCTCTCTCATGAAAAACAAGCTCTTCATGGCCAGAAGATTCTAATTTTTTCTTTTCAAAATTCCAAATGTCAAAACCCTTCTGCATGACAGGATAATATCATATACGAATGTTCTTTTAAAATTTCCTTTCAACCATCAGTGGTGAATACTTCATCACGATAGCGGGCGAGATCACGATCGGGGTCGGGGTCGGGATCACGATCGGGGTCGAGGTCGGGAGTTTCACTCATAGAATAGGGATAAGTTTCAGCCCCTTCATGGGGTAGTGCTTTACATTCTTGGTCAAAAGTTCCGCAGGTGACAGTATGGCGGTCGCCGCGATAAGACAATCCAAAAGCTCGAGCTGTTTTTGCTCATTCCGAAACTGACCGGCCATTCGCGCGATTTCTTCACTCACGGGGATTTTGATCAAAGCATCCAGAAGGCGCTCGGTATATTTTTCTTCACGAGGGAACATGCCGGCCATAATTTCCCCAACGGTAATGACCGAGCAAAAAAGCTGAGCACCTG
>CAZWLI010000007.1:0-1818 GCA_964634525.1 uncultured Candidatus Peribacteria bacterium
TCGGCAGCTTCATCTCGCGCTCGACGGGCTGCCAGCACTTGCCTTCGCGCGCCGCGACTTTCACCGCCTCGGAGGCGTCCTGCTGCAGGGTAGAAGTCGTAAACGGCGGTGGAGGAGAGGCGGAGGTGTCTTTTTCCTCTATGCCCGTTACCTTGTGCTCCTTCCCCACGAGCTCGCGAAGAATGGTCGACATTTCATCCGCCGAAGCAATCAGGGTTTTCTTGTGATCCAGTTTTTTGTCGTGCAGAGTGGAAAGCTCGGCCTGAAACTCAGGATCGCTGTAGACACTCGTGAGTTTCCAGTGCTCGAGAGCCTTGAAGGCTTCAATTTCTCGTTCTCGCTCCACGACGAGACGTACAGCAACTGACTGCACACGACCCGCGGAAAGGCCATATCGGATTTTTGACCAGAGCAGGGGTGAGAGCTTGTAACCCACGAGGCGATCAAGAATTCGCCTGGCTTGTTGAGCCTCGAAGAGGTGGTGATCAATCACTCTGGGATGAGCCATGGCGTCCAGGATGGCCTGCTTTGTAATTTCATGAAACACGACACGTTTCGCGTGCGCGGGATTTTTTTTCAACAAGGTGAGGAGGTGGTATCCGATGGCTTCTCCTTCGCGATCCGAGTCCGTCGCGATCCAGAGCTCGGGGTCGTCTTTCATGAGATCTTTCAGCTCCTGCACCACTTTTTCTTTTCCTGTCTTTATGACATACAGGGGCTTGAAATCGTGCTCGACATCGATGGCCAGGGTCGCGTAGGGAAGTTTCCGCTGAGCGGCTGGCAGCTCTGCCTTTTTGTCCGGCAAATCACGCACGTGCCCCATGGAGGCGCGGACGATGAAATCTTTTCCGAGAAATTTTTGAATCATTTTCGCTTTCGCGGGAGATTCGACGATGACGAGGTTTGACATAAATGGGAGCGGGACCCCCACAGACCCCCCTGCCCCCCTGCCTACCGGACAGGCAGGCTTGAAAGGGGGAGAAGAAAGGCGGGGAAGCGGGGGAAAAATTTACAATAACGAAGTAAAGCCAAGGTTCAAATACAGTAAAAATATGGTCCAGGCAAGGGCAAGCGTCCAGAAGAGGATGGAAAGACCCGGGATGTCGTAGCGCTTATCGATCTCATGATACAGTCCCGAAAGGCCGTACATTCCGGCGGAGAAGAAGAAGGGCATATCGAAGGTTTCGAAGATCAGGTAGAGCGTGGGCGAGGTGCTTCCATTTTGCGTGATCAAAAAAACGGCACTGAGGTAGATCAGGCCAAAGCTCATGAAGAAGAGGAAGGCGATATTTCGAAAAGAGCGATTCATAGATGTTGAAAAAAATCATCCCTACTCATCTTGAGGTCATCAACAATATTGTGAACAATACCTCTCGGAACATCTCCGCTATGCCGTGGAAATGTGATGAGCTGGTTAGAGTTTAAGGGGTTAGAGTAGTGGCAATGACTTCCGCTTTGTCGCAATGGAATACATCCTATTTTTCGAAGAATTTTTTCTAGTTTTTGAACATTTAGCATCGGATATCTTTTCCCCATGTTTATCGATATAAGAGGACGAATTGATCCCTAAAAGATTCTGGAATAGGTTTTCCAGAATCTTTGAGTGCTTTTAGGTGCTCGGCTGCGGATTCCTGAAAGGCAAAAAGTGCTTCGTTCTTCGTCACTCCACTCGCATAGCAGCCCGGAAGGAGCTTTGACTTGGCAATAAAAATCCTATCCTCATCCTGCTCAAGATCGATATGGTATGGCTCAACAAGCATAGAGTGAAATGATATATGATACCTCATTGTAGCAGAGGGATGACCACCAAACAACATC
>CAZWLI010000008.1:0-6913 GCA_964634525.1 uncultured Candidatus Peribacteria bacterium
TGAGGGTGAGGCGGACGGGGATGCCAATGAGATCAGAGTCCGCAAATTTTTTGCCAGGAGAAATCTCGCGGTTGTCGAAGAGAACGTCGATGCCTTTTTTCTTCAGTTTTTCATACAGCTTCTCGGCTTTTTTTCGCATCGAGTTCTGGTCGAGATTGAGGGCGATCAGGTGCACGTGGAAGGGCGCAATACCTCTGGGCCAGAGAATGCCTTTTGTATCGTGGCATTGCTCCACGGTGGCGGCGATCACACGCGTCATACCAATGCCGTAGCAGCCCATTTCCACGGGGTGCTTGACACCCTCTTGGTCCGCGAATTCGATCTTCATGGGTTCGGAGTAGCGGCGTCCCAGCTGGAAAATGTGCCCGACCTCAATGCCGTTTTCGATCTTCAGCTTTCCCTGGTGGCACTGAGGACATTCGTCTCCCGACTTCACGGCTCGGATATCGCTAAACTCCGGCATGGGAAAATCGCGTTCGAAGTTCACATTGATGAGGTGTTGGTCGGTTTCATTGCCGCCACATTCGAAGTTCACCCGGCCCTGAATCGAAAGATCCGCAATCACGCGCACCGAAGAAGGGAGGTTCACGGGTCCGGCATATCCGACTTCTGCACCTGTTAATTTTTTGATCGTGTCCGCAGAGGCGAGCGCAAGCTCATGGACCTTCAGCGCATTCTTCAGTTTGGCTTCATTCACATCGTAATCGCCACGCACGAGCGCTGCGGCGACTCCTTTTTCAGTCTGGAAGATCAGCGTCTTGGTCGTTTGTTTTTCTTCAATGCCCAGGTGCTTGGCCAGGGCTGCAACGCCGATAATGCCTTTGCCCACCACCTTCTGCAGGGGCTTTTGGGTCGTCTCTTGCTTGAGTTGATGGAGGGTGCTCGTGGCTTTTTCAATATTCGCTTTGTAGTTGCAGGCTTCGCACATGACGATCCTGTCTTCGCCCACCTGAGCAAGCACGGTGAATTCCTCCGAGCCGCTGCCGCCCATGGCTCCGGGGTCTGCGGCCACAGCAATGGCCCTCACGCCAATCCGTTCGAAAATAGCGGTGTAGGCTTCTTTCATCAGCGCATAGCTTTTTTTCATGCCTTCCGTGTCGCGATCAAAGGAATACGCATCTTGCATGATGAATTCACGGGTGCGAAGGATGCCGCCCTGGACGCGCGTCTCATCTCGAAATTTGGTCTGGTTTTGATTGACAATCACGGGCAGATCCTTGTACGAGACAATGAATCTGCGACCCAGATCGCTCACCGTTTCTTCGTGCGTCGGAGCCACGATCAGATCCTGTCCGCGCTTGCTTTCAAATCGAGCGATGATGCCCTTCATGCTTTCGGCTCGACCGGTTTCTTCCCAAAGGTGTGCGGGATGAATGATGGGCATGAGCAAGTCCTGAACGCCTCGCTTTTCAAATTCTTCTCGAATAATACGGTCCACATTTTTGAGCACTCGCCATCCGAGCGGCAGAAAGCTGTAAATCCCCGCGGCAATTTGCGCGACGAAGCCAGCCTGCGCCAGGAGTTTGTGGCTGAGGGCGACGGCATCCTTGGGTGGTTCCTTCGATGTTTTGCCGAAGAGGGTGGATTGGAGCATGGGGAGACTTTAGTCTTTGAGTGAGACAGATATTACTAGAAATTTAAAAAAACAGGTAGTAAAATAGCATTCTTCAGGGTTATTTTCAAAATATGCTTCCAGAAAGATTACTAGTCCGATCAGATGGTAGTGTTCGTGCCATGGTGACAGAAACGAAAACAGGAAGACTGCAATTGGAAGTCTATTCGCCCGACGCTATTCCAGGATCTTTTTCTCTTCAGGGTCTGACTCCCTGTGAAATTCATGACATTGCGGGGCCCCACCTGGAAAAAGTTCGCGATGGCCTAGTGCGTTGTCTTCAAGAAACAGCTCTTAAAAATTACGGGGGAAAAATGAACCTCGTTTTTGTTCGCATCGATATGACTGGTGAGGTTCCTTGTGGTGTCGATCAAGAAGCCTGCGAGAGATACGACAGAGAAATGGCGGATGATCGTATGAGAGGTTTGAGAGGCAGATTTGAATAAGTTGATTTGCTTATAAAATTGCTTAGAATGTAATCAAATTTCAAAAAATGCTATGGAACAAATGAGGACATCACCGTTGGAACAATTTACGGATGCTGAATTTGTTGCTGATATGAGTCTTCGACAGTTTAGTTTTAGTGAATTTATGAACGATTGGATGTATCCGCTAAAAATGGCAGAAGGCCCACTTGTCGCTTCAGACAAAACACTCGGATCCGAGACGAGGATTTAAATATCCAGGACCTCGATTTACCCCAGAAGAAATTTTAGAAGCAGCAACAATTATCAAGAGGCTGCGAGATGCTGTAATCACATGATATGAAAGTATGCTGCCACGAAAAGCGTTATCTCTTTCCAGCATTGCTTATCATCACGTTGCTCACTTCCGCTTGCATGCGTACCCCCGAGCTCTTTTCCGGCAGCCTTTCGACACTTCCAGAGGGAAAGGAGATCCGAATGGAAGGAATTTTAGAGAAGAATCCAAGCAAGACAGGATCTTCCTATTACAGCCTGAATGGAATTTGGCTCACCTTTGACGATGATTTTCCACTCGAACAACTCCTTGGTAAAAAAGTGACCGTAAAGGGGAAAGTTGTTCATTTCGATAACTGCAAGCCGTGGCGTGAGGCGCACTCTGAAATATATGGTTCAGAAGAATCATATTTCAAGGCATTGAAGGATCCGAACTTTATGGAGCCGCAGTGTATGATGAGTGAGCAGCTGAACGTCAGTGAAATGCACGCGTGGTAATTGTTTGACATAGATGTCTGACACATGGTATTCTGAGAATAGTTTTAAACTATGGTATGACTCAGACGGTTACAACTCGGGAATTCATGAGAAATTTCAAGGGTTGGAAAACTAAACTTTCTATGGGAAGTCTTGAATCATTGGAAATTCCAATTTCGGAACAGAATATGATGCGAATCACTGTTGTTCGAAAACAGACTCCTTTTGAGCGTTTTTTAGAAATGGTCAGAAAAAACCCTTTCAAACACTTGAAGCGACCAAAGGAAGACTTATTTGATGAGAGAATTTAAAGTTTATGTATCTTCTCGATACCAATATCATTATTGCTCTTCTTCTGAAGAATGATCGTGTAACTAAGTTTATTGTAGGACTCTTTCAGTCTAGATTTTCAATAAGCGTTGTAACGCGATTTGAGGTTTTTATTGGGGCTCATAAGCATCATGAAATGACCGATGAAGCAACTGAGATTTATTTGGATTGCTATGATAATGTCAATGTTGATGTCGACCTTGTGAGAGAGGCTATTCTCCTTGATCGAATGAATTCAAAAAAGATGAAATTTAAAGATCTGATTATCGCCGCTACCGCAAAATTCCATAACCTTACGTTGATCACGGCCGACAAAGATTTCAAAAAAATTGAAGGTCTGAAAACGCTTATCTACAAACCGTAGTTTATTTCTGAAACTGCTTCATTAACTGCTCCGCTTGTTTTTGGTACTGCTGAAGTTTTGCGGGGTCGAAATATTTCCTGGGATTTTTGTAGACGTCATTGATGAGATACGCCGGGCCTCCGAGCACGATGACGAGGATGGCGAACCAAACAATGCTTTTAGCCCACCCCCAGATGCGCTGATTCCTTTGGTGGCGCAGGAGCTTGTCGAGTTTGTCGCTGATGTCCTGGAGAGATGGTTTCTCGGCCATTATTCGAATTGATGAAGAAGGGTGTTCACATCATAGTGCTTCACTTCTTCCACGGGAACAGTGCTGATCCCTTTTCGGCTTGGCAAACGCTCGTAAAAGTTTTGTGAATTTTTGTCCTCGTAGAGGATGCCGATGGCGATTTCATTGTCCAAATCTTCGGCAATTTTTCGAGCTGCCCAGAGGTCGTGACGGTCGTAGCTTGGCATTTCATCAACACGTTTGAGGCGATCCCAATACCACCCCTGAGGGGTGGCTTTGTTGTAGGTGGGGCAGACCTGCATGACTTCCACGCAGGCAAAACCGTTGTGACGGAGCCCGGCCTGGAAGACGTCCGTCATGTGACCGACCATGCCGGAGAAACACCTCGCAGCAAAAGTTGGTCGAAGACCCAAAATCATTTCCATGGCATTGAGGGGCTCTGCAGGAGAGCCATCGGGTGAGCCGCTCATTTTCTCTCCCTTCCTTGTGGTGGCAGAGGCTTGCCCAATGGTGAGGCCGTAATTTTCATTGTTGTGGATGATGAAGAGCATGGGGTAATTGCTCCGGATGGCATGCACGAGGTGATTCACGCCTTCGCTGAATGTCGCTCCGTCTCCGGCTATAGCGATCACTTTCATCTTGGGGTTGGCCAGCACTGCTCCTGCGGCAGCGCTCAGCACACGACCGTGAAGGCCATGCAGCGTGTAGGCGGAGAGCTTGTCGGCACCATTGCCATTGCATCCGATGTCGAAGCAGAGGAGGACGTCCTGGATACCGAGATTTTCGAGCGTCAAGGCTCTTTTGAGCGCATTCAGCACTCCAAAGTTTCCACAACCATTGCACCAGGTGATCAGCTCCTTGCTATCGAACTGGGAAGCGAACTCGCTTTTTTCAGCGAGGGTCGTGAGTTGGTTCGATGATGTACAAGTATTACAGGACATAAATACTTAATAGCTAAATTGTTAAATTGCTAGATTGCTAATTATTGCTGAAGTTTTAAATTGGTATATTTAATCAATTGGTGAATGGATTTTGGTAATTCTTTGAGAGTATTGAAGATTTTTTGATATTGCTCATCGGTTAGTAACTTTCTAATCTTTGCCTTTTCATTCCAATCTAAAGATTCGTGAAGTGAACCATAACTATAGCGATAAAAATTGATTTTGTCTTTTTTTCCATATCTACCAAATCCTTCTGCAATGTTGGCAGAAATTGAATCAATTGATCTTGCAAATTGTTTTCCAATAGTATCTCTTGAAAAATAGTCCCAAGGCAAAATAATGGTCCATACATAATTTGAAAGATGGAATGCAATTTTGTATGCCTCAATGTCAGAAAGGGATAAATATTTTTTATTCTCCATAACAATTTAGCAATTAAACAATTGAGCAATATGTTTTTGGACTTCTTCCACGAAAAACGGCCGACCATTCCACTTCAGGAGCCGGCCTTTGAATTTGAGTCCTGTTTGCCCTTCGATTAAATTCCCGAGCTGACCTTGGTAGTTGTTCTCGATGAGGTGGACATTCTTATTTTGTTCAAAAAATGTGTTCAGTACTGAAGTTTTCAATGGCCAGAGGTAGTCGAAGTGGAGGTAGTTCAGGGTAGGACTATTAGGAGCCTTAGGATCCTTAGGATTCTTAGGAGAATTCAAATGCCGAATGGCATCGAGCATCACGCCTTTGCTGGAGCCCCAGCCGACGAAGGAAATATCAGCATTTTTTGGGCCGTACACCACTGGCTCAGGCAGTGCTGCTTCGATGGCTTTCATTTTTCGCATGCGCTTATCCATCATGATGCCGGACTTGTCGCCTTCCTCCGTGAGGACGCCGGATTCCCAGTGCTCGTCACTATTGGCAAAGTAGAAGGCCTTCGATGATCCCGGAATCCATCGTTTTGAGATCCCCGAGTCGGTGATTTTGTAGCGATCTTCAGATTTCAAATTTTTCAGTTCTTCTCCCTCGACGAGTCCGCGCTTGATCGGGATTTTGTTCTGTTCGAAGAGCGGTGTGGTCGTCTCTGCTTCGGCAATTTGTTTCTCGGTGAGCAGCATCACGGGAGTTTGGAATTCTTCGGCGAGATTGAAGGCATGTTGGATCAATTCGAAACAAGAGGTTTGATCGCTGGCTGCGAGGACGATGCGCGGGAACTCTCCGTGCGCAGAGAAGATGGCAAGGTTCAGATCGCCCTGAGAAGTCCAGGTGGGAAGCCCTGTTGCTGGCCCCGGACGCTGAGCGATGATGATGACGAGTGGGCATTCGATCATGCCGGCCATGGAAACGGTCTCGGTCATCAGATCAAATCCGCCTCCGGAAGTGGCGGCCAGCGCGCGAGCGCCCATATGCATGGAGCCAATGGCCATTTGAGCAACGGTAATTTCATCCTCGCCTTGCTTCACGACGAGGCCAAATTCGTTCGCCCAGTTGGCCATGCTGGTCAGAATACTCGAGCTCGGACTCATGGGGTAGGCGTAGTACGCTCGCACACCGCAGTGAATGGCGCCGAGGGCAATGGCTTGGTTGCCATTGAGGAGAAGAGAGTTTGTAGCTTGTAGCTTGTAGCTTGTAGGTAATGCAATGACATCGGTTTTGTATCCTTCATGCAAACACAGCAAATCAAGCCTGAGAAATTCAGGATTTTTTCCGTATCGCGCTTTCACTTCCTTCTCAAGCTCCACGAGGTCGAATCCTAAGGCCTTCCAGAGGAGTCCGATCAGGACCATGGTCGCAATGGTTTCGTTGCCGCCGAAATTGTATGAGATTTGACGGGCCGGCAGAAAGAGAACATTCAACTTTCGCTCTTCGGCTTTTTGCTTGAGGCCTTTGATGAGCTGATGACGCTCATATCCATGAATCAAAATCCCGCCGGTTTTTAGGGTCTTCACATATTCTTCCAGCCCCGTGCGATCGAGTGCCACGACGATGTCGACCTGATTCGACAGACAGTGAACAGGTTTATCCGAAAAATCAATCTGGACGTTGGCATGTCCACCTTTGATCAGAGAGGGGAATTCTCTGTCCACGTGCATATAAAACCCCATGCGTTTCAGGGTCTTTGCGATAATCGAGCCAACGCTCGAGAGGCCCATTCCGGACTCACCTGTTATTTTTATGGTAGTGCGGTTCATAATCATGTTATGAGCGGGCAATTGTTGAATTGCTATTAGCAATGGAGCCATTTAACAATTTAACAATTTCTTCAGC
>CAZWLI010000009.1:0-11967 GCA_964634525.1 uncultured Candidatus Peribacteria bacterium
CCACGTTTCAAAATCCGGATGATCGTAGATGGCGGGCATCACCATTTGCGGGAGCGTCACGGAGCAAACCTCCATAAGGATTCGCTTCTTCACCGACTCGCAGTAGGCCTTGAAGTCCTTGTCGAGGTGCTGATTGTGAAATTCGAGCCATCCACAGCGAGCTCCTGGCCATGGCACATCCTTGGAAAGTCCACGCATCACGATGAGCGGCACGCGGTTTTTCGCAATCTCCGCAATCTGCGCATGCTGGTTGGCATTGTAGATCATGCGGAAATAAATCTCGTCCGAGAGGATCATCAGCTGATATTTTTCTGCAATCTTCACCATGCTCTCGAGGGTTTCTTTGGAATACACGGCTCCCGTGGGGTTGTTGGGATTGATGAGCAAAATCCCCACGACTTCGGGGTGATTTTTTATCTGTTCTTCCAGGTCCGTCAGGTCCGGCTGCCAGCCATTGTCCGGATTGAGTCGATAGGAAATCGATTCTTCACCCGCGGCAAAAGCCTCCATGGAGGCGTGCGTCGGATACGAAGGGCTCGGTTGAATGACGCGCTTCCCCTTTCCCAGCATGTGATAGATTGCGGAAATTCCGACACCAAGACCGCTTGTGATCAGGATATCCTCGTAGTCGAGGTCAAAATTGGGACAAAAACGCTTCACGTACCTCGTGATCCATTTTCTCGTCTCCGGATATCCTCGCGAATGCGTGTAGCCAAAGACCTTGTAGCCCGGCTTCTCCATTTCCTTCACGATCAAGTCCTTCAAAAATGGTGGCACAGGCCAGCCCTTCGCAATCGGATCTCCGATATTTTCGTTTTCGATATGAAGCGTAGGGTCGAGCTCCTGGATTCTTTGGACGAAATCCACAATTTCGCGGATCTCGTAACGCATCAGGGCTGCGGAGGGATTGAAGGGATTTTGGCGCATAAATCTCGTTTGCTGGTCTCTCGTTTGCTGATTAAAATTGTAGCGGGAGATCAAAAAAGCATCAACCACGAACCAGCTGACCAGCTCACAAGCTCACCAGTACATGTCCCCCCAGAGAATCTTTCCTCAGGTTCGTATGGCTCGATGCGGAGTTCGTGATGATCCAGGCGGTCTCCGCCATGTGACGAAGCTCGATCAAGTCTTCGGAAAGTGCTGAAGCGGAATACTTTTTCTCCACCGAATTCCAAAGCGTGCGAAGAGCTTCTTTGGCCTGAAGAAGACCTTCTCGCGTTCGAATAATTCCCACCTTCTCCCACATGATCTGGCGAATGTGATTTTTTTCTTCTTCGATTTTTTTGGGATCTGCTTTCTCGCTGCCAAAGGACTGCCAGTCTTCCACAAGGCGAAAGGCACGACCCAAACGATCCGAATCAGATGCACCGAATGACCCGAATAATGCCGAAATCTGATCAGCAGCAGCAACTCCCCAGGTCAGTGCCTCCAGGAGCGAGGTCGACGCCAGACGATTGGAGCCGTGCACGCCCGTGCAGGCCACTTCCCCGGCGGCAAAGAGGCCGGGCAGCTCGGACTGTCCGTGAAGATCGACAGCAATACCGCCACAGAAGAAGTGGGCCGCTGGCACGACCGGTATCGGCTCTCGGCTGATATCAATCCCCTCTTTTTGGCAGGCTTCAAAGATGCTCGGAAAACGCTGCGGAATAGGAAGAGAGCCTTGGTAATGATCCGCAAGATTGAGGAAAACGTAAGCGTCGCCTGTCCTCCGGAGCTCTTCCATAATCGCACGACTCACCACCGCCCGAGATTCCAAATCTTTCTGAGGAAAAGGGTCCATGAAATATTCCCCCTTGGCATTCTGAAGCTTTGCGCCTTCGCCGCGAAGCGCTTCGGAGATGAGGAATCGACGGCCTGAATGCTTGGTCCAAAGAGCAGTCGGGTGAAACTGCACAAATCGTGAATTAATAATGCGCACGCGAGCGCGATTGGCTGCCGCAAGGCCAGAGCCATAGCTGTGCTCGGCATTAGTATGGTATTCATAGACCTGACCAACGCCACCCGTCGCCAGGATGGTATGCTCCGCCAGCATCGTCTTGACCTCCCCCGTCTTCACGTCAAAAAGGTAGGCCCCGAGACATCGGTTGCGCTGGTATTTCATCTCATAGCCTTTGCAGTTGTGGCCACTGGTGAGCAGGTCGACAAGGATATGTCCGGTGAGAAATTTCACATGTTGACTTTTTTTCACCGTTTCGCTGAGGTGCTCCATAATCGCCTTGCCGGTATGATCCTTCACGTGAATGATACGAGCACGGTCATGGGCGGCTTCTTGGGTGAAGGATAAACGATCGGAATTATCGGAAAAATATTTTTTTCGAGCACGTCTGAGCGAGCGAGCAGGCTGTTTTGGAGAGGGGGAGCGAGCAAAGCGCAGCGAGGCCGCCGCCTGGTGCCGAGCGTTGTCGAGAAAAGAAGATTTTTTCGATAATCCACCAATTTCTAAATCAAACGGCACCTTCGCCGCCTCGATCAAGATCTGCTTCACCAGAGTAATGCCATCCGTCGCAAGTTTGCTAACGGCTGGCTCGAAATTAATCTGATCGCCAGCACTCAGAATATCGGAGACGAGTGCTGCGGGAGTGTCGTCTTCGGGGCGATAAATAATCCCGCCCTGGGCAAGCTCTGAATTGGAGCCATGAACAAGCGTTTCATCTTTGGTGACGACCGTGCAGGAAATCCCATGCTTGCTCAGCTGATACGCTGCCGAAAGTCCCGCGAGGCCGGAGCCGATGATGAGGACAGGGGAATGCAAGGAGCTTGTTAGCTTTTTAGCTTGTTAGTAAATTTTCTTGCTTTTCCTAAGAAGCTAATAAGCTAAAGAGCTAAGAAGCTATCCTAAACGACAAATCAAACCCCTTCGCGCTGTGCGTGAGAGCTCCCACGGAAAGAAAGTGGACGCCCGTTTGTGCAATCGCTCTCGCATTCTCGAGGGTGATATTCCCAGAGGCTTCGAGAAGAATTTTTCCCGACGCAACCGTAACGGCCTCTTTCATCATCTCCACGGAAAAATTATCGAGCATGATGCGCGTCAGAGACTTGGCAAAAGGAAGGGCGGCTCGCAGCTCCTCCAGGGAGCGAACTTCCACGATCAGAGGCTTGGTCATTTCTTTTTCTCGAAATTTTCGGATCGCGCTTTCGACCCCTCCGCAAGCATCCACATGCGTGTCCTTGATCATCGCCACATCCTCGAGGCTTTTTCGATGGTTGATGCCACCGCCCACGGTGACCGCATATTTATCGAGAAATCTCCAACCCGGGATGGTTTTCCTCGTATCCAAGATCACGGCATTGGTGCCTTCGAGAGCCTTCACAAATTCCTTCGTCAGGGTCGCAATGCCCGAAAGTCGGCTCAAGAAATTGAGCAGGAGACGTTCCACGCGAAGCAGTGAAATCACCTTGCCAGAGAGACCCATGACCAGCATGCGATCGCGCACGGGATCCCCTTCTTCGAGAAAAAGCTCGATCACAAGACTCTCGTCCACCTTGCGAGCTATGGTTTCGCTGAACTTGAGGCCACAGATCACGCCACTCTGTTTCGCCATGACAGTTGCTTCTTTTTCCTCTGATGCCTCAAAAAGCGCTTCAGACGTAATGTCCTTCGCTCCATCCTCTTCGAAAGCAAGGTCAAGAAGAGCGCTGAGTTGGGTATCGAGATCCATGAAAAATGCAAAGAAGTGCGGAAATTGTAGCACCTTCAATGAAAATTGATAATTGAAAATTTTAGGAAAGTTCTATTTCGACCGCCCCCTCCCCTCCTCGATCTCTCCTCGCCGTTGCGACGGATTTCACGTGATCGAGTGACGGAAGAAATCGACGCAACACCGGCTCGATCACCGGACCTCCCTTGGAATGAAGGCCTTTTCCGGTGATAATGAGAATTTTTTTTAGACCTTTTGAAAAGGATTCTTCGACGAAGGTTTTCGACAGTGCGCACATCTCTGGCTCTGTGAGAATTCCGCGATTATGGAAGTCAAAGCTTGCCTGAGGACCCGACAGATGAGAATATTTGTTCGACATAGCCCCATTGTAGCGATGACCCCCGGAAAACTCATCCTGATCCGCCACGGCGCCTCGGAATGGAATTTGAAAAATATTTTCACCGGCTTCACGGATGTTCCCCTGGCGGAAAAAGGCCGAGAGGAGGCTCATCAGGCAGCCGTGAAGCTCAAGTCGTACCGCCTTGATATCGCCTACACCTCCGTGCTGCAGCGAGCGATTGAAACGCTCGAGATTATTCTCCAAGATCTGAAGAAAACCGATCTACCGGTCGTAAAACACGCGGCCCTGAATGAACGGCACTACGGCGACCTGCAAGGAAAAAACAAAGACGAGACGCGAAAAATCTTTGGCGAGCAGCAGATGAAGATCTGGCGGCGCAGCTTTGACATTCGACCTCCGAATGGCGAAAGTCTCAAGGATACCTGTGATCGAACAATCCCTTACTTCGAAAAAGAAATTCTTCCGAAGCTGAAGGAGGGCAAGCATGTGATCATTGCCGCCCATGGCAATAGCCTTCGCAGCATCCTCATGGATCTGGAGAAACTTTCACCCCAAGAAATTGTTGAAGTCAACATCCCAACAGGAGTACCCTATGTGTATGAGTTTGATGATCAGATGAAAATGAAAAATAAAGTAATCCTCTAAACCAGAAACTAGTAACCAGCTAACCAGACCCCCATGCTCACCCAATTCCAATTTCTTCACACAACGGAAGCCCTCAAGGAAGATATTAAGACCTATGCGCTGGAGCGTTTTGCGAAACTCGAAAAATTCCTGAAGACCTTCCAGGAGGACGACACGCTCCTGATCCTCACCGTAGAATACCAAGAAAAGCACACCTACTTTCACCTGCGCACGGCGCTTCACGTGGGAGGCGAGACCCTCTACCATGAAGAAAAAGCCCATGATCCGAAGCAGGCTATCGATGCAACCCAAGTGAATCTCGCAGAGAGGCTAAAAAAACTTGTCGATGAGATTCGACAAAGTCACAGCACCAAAGTGCATGCGGGGAGGAGAAATTAGCTTGTTAGCTTGTTAGCTTTTTAGGAAAGGCAATACCTTGCCTTCTTTTTCCCTAACAAGCTAAAAAGCTAACTTCCTAACCAGCTACCTTCCTCACCGGCGCCACATTGAGCGCTATTTTCTTGCTGCCGAATTTCGGATCGTCGAAGGTGATATCCGCGACATCTCCTTTGAGATTTCTGATCACGCCGCGGCCAAAGACCCGATGTTCAATCGTATCGCCGGTTTCAAAGCTATGACCTGGCGATTCGTCCGAGAAGACGACGTGATTGGACCCTTCGTGGTCCCCATGAAGCTGCCGAAGCCTCTCGACCATGACATCCTCCCCGCGGGTGGCGAGGAATTCTCCGTCAACGGCTGAAGGCGGAATATCTTTCAGAAAATGTGAAGGTGGATTGTACTGCGTTTCCCCAAAAAGAAGACGTCGACGAGCCCAGACCAGGGAGAGATTTTTTTTGGCGCGCGTCATGGCAACGTAGAGAAGCCGTCGCTCTTCCTCCATTTGCTCGGGGTCAAAAGCGGATCGAGAATGGGGGAAAACCCCCTCCTCCAGACCGACGATATGAACCTGCTCGAATTCAAGGCCCTTGGCACTGTGCACGGTCATCAGCGTGAGATAATCGTGAGTCTCATCGAGCTGATCCGTGTCGCTGACCAGCGCAACTTCTTCGAGAAAGGTCGCCAGCCCAATGCCGAGCTCGAGCTGATCGTACTTCTTCGCGACGGAAACAAGCTCCTCCACGTTTTCCACTCTGGCCTGGCCGACTTCTTTTTCTTCGAGCAGCATTCGATCGTACTTCGTGCGATGAAGAATTTCGCGAATCAGGGTCGACACCGGAAACTGCTGGGAAAAAAACGTGAGATCCTGGATGAGCTGCAAAAATGTTTGAATTCCCTCACGCGTCATGGGTGAGGTCTTCAGAACCTGAAACAGCGACGCGCCTCGAAGACTTGCCTCTCTGGAAAGGGACTCGATGGTCTTGGTACCGATGCCTCGCGTGGGAGTATTGATCACACGAACGAAGGAAGCATCATCCAGTGGATTGTGGATCAGGCGAAGGTAGGCGACCATGTCCTTAATTTCTTTTCGCGCGTAAAATTTCACACCTCCGATCACCTTGTACGGGAGACCGTAGCGCAGGCAGGCTTCCTCGATCACCCGCGATTGGGCGTGGGTGCGATAGAGGACGACATGATCACGAAGTTGTCCGATGGATCGGGCGGCATTTCGCACCACGAGCTCCGCTTCTTCCTTCTCATCATCCACGTCGATCATCTGAACTTTTGGCCCTTCTTTTTTTTCGGTCCAGAGGGTTTTTTCCAATCTCTTCTTGTTCTTTGAAATAACACCATGCGAGGCTTCGAGGATCGCGGGCGTGGAGCGATAATTTTGCTCCAGCTTCACGACCTTGGCATCCGGATACTCTTTGGCGAACTCAAGAATGTTGCTGATATCCGCGCCTCTCCATGAATAAATATTTTGATCAGGATCGCCGACTACACACAGATTTTTATGCTTCGCCGTAAGCATTTTCACCAGTCGATACTGCACAAAATTTGTGTCCTGGTATTCGTCCACGTGCACATATCGCCAGCGATATTGGTATTTGGAAAGCACCTGAGGAAATTTTTCAAAAACTTCGATCACCTTCCCCAGCAGGTCGTCAAAATCCAGGGCAGAAGCATTTTTGAGTGCCTTTTGATAGGCCTTGTAGACGACGCCAACCTTATTTTGAAAAGGATTCATGGCTTTTTCTTCGATCTCCTCGGGGCCTGCGAGCACATTCTTCGCCGCACTGATCGCGTGAAGAATCGCCTTGGGGTTGAAACTTTTTTCCACGATCTGGAGTTCCTTCATAATCCTCTTCACCAGGGCAAGTGCATCATCCTGATCGTAGATCACGAAGCTGTTTTCGAATCCGAGCTGATGGATTTCTCGACGAAGGATCTGGGCGCAGATGGAGTGAAAAGTCCCAGCCGCCACCAGACTACCCTCCCCGACCAGCTTTCCAATCCTCTCCTTCATTTCTCCTGCGGCCTTGTTGGTGAAGGTCACGGCAAGAATCTGCCCGGGGTCGATTCCCATTGCTTGAATCAAATAGACGATTCGATATGTGAGCGCCATGGTTTTGCCTGTCCCTGCGCCTGCGAGAATAAGCAGCGGCCCCTCCGTGCTCACGACGGCATCTCGCTGACGTTCATTTAAAGTCGAAAGCAAATCCATACAAAAAAGAGGGGGATTTGACTATACCCCCTCTCTCTTATCGAATCAAAAAAACGGAATTTACTTCGTTGGCTTCGGAGGAAGCTTTGCCTTCTCCATCATCTTGCCGCCATTCTCCATCTTCTTTTCACCTTTTTTCTCCATCTTTTCTCCATTTTCAAGTTTCATTTCCCCCTTCTTCTCCATTTTTTTGTCCTTCATCATGGCCTTATCCTCCTTCATTTTGCCAATCTGGTCCTTCATCGCGTCTTTATCTGCCTTCATCTTATCTTTCATGGCCTCCTTATCTGCCTTCATCTTATCTTTCATCATGGCTTTGTCAGCCTGCATCTTGTCCTTCATCTTCTGACCAAAGCCCTTTCCCATAGCCTTTCCCTTCGCATCTCCCTTTGGAGCTGGAGCAGATGGAGTACCACCCGTTGTTGCAGGAGGAGTCTGGACTGGAGCAACCGTGCTTGCCCCTGAAGTCGTGCTCGCACCAGCACTAGCGCTTGTGTCCTCTGCAAAAGCATGCGGGAGGCTCAAGAAAAAAGTCCCCAAGAAGACGGTCAAGACCGCTCCTGAAAGCAATCGTTTCATAGAAAAAAATAAAGATATAAAACTGGCTTATGCCAGCCTAACAAGGATTACGCCCTTTTCCAAAAAACGTTACGTGAGTTTCGCTTGCCAGGGGTAAGAAATTAGCTTAGTAGCTAGTTTCAGCCAGAGGCTGATCCGCCCTTGGTGGAAGCTCATTCGCTTATTCGCTTTCTAGGATTTATACTTCATGCATCTCTTCCTTCACCCATGACTATCTCAGAACTCACGAAGGTTTTAGAAAAAGCTGTTAAAAAATCCACGGGGCATTCCCCGACCGATCTTCAGATCAGCGAGCCGCTCGAGAAAACCTTCGGTGACTTTTCGACGAATGTCGCCCTGCTGCTCGCCAAGCCTTTGAAAAAGAATCCTCGCGAACTTGCGGAGGCCATCATCAAAGCCCTTCCGAAGGGAAAACTCATTGAAAAAACTGAGATTGCCGGTCCGGGATTCATCAATTTTTGGCTGAAGGACGAAGTCTTTTTTAAAGCATTCGAAAAGTTGTACAAAAAAATTGAACAGAAAAAATTTGGGAAGCTCAAGATCGGCAAAGGGAAAGTGGCGATCACGGACACCAGCAATCCCAATGTCGCCAAGCCTATGGGGGTGCATCACCTGCTGGCCACCGTGATCGGACAAGTGGTGAACCATCTGCTCAAAACCTCTGGCTACAAACTCATCAAGGACAATTACCTTGGCGACTGGGGCACGCAGTTCGGGAAGCTCATCGTCGCGATACGCAAGTGGGGAAATATGGACACGATTAAAAAAGACCCGATCCCAGAGCTACTGAAGCTCTACGTCCAATTTCACAACGAAGCAGAAAAACATCCAGAATTGGAAGATGAGGGGCGAAGAGAATTCAAGAAGCTAGAAGATGGTGATCCTGAGAATCGAAAAATGTGGGAATGGATTCGGAAAATCAGCCTCTCTGCTTTCAATGTCATCTGGAAACGTCTCGGCGTGAGCTTCGACATGATTCACGGCGAAGGATACTACGAAAACAAAATGCCATCCGTGCTGAAGGAAGGCATTGAAAAAGGCATCATGGTCCCGGGAGAAAAGGGATCCCTGATTATCCCCATGAATGACCCGAAAGCAGATGCGAGACAAGCGGTGCGAAGCGAACCCGCCACAGGCGAGGTAGCGGAGCACTCCGAGAGGAAAATTTCCAAAGGAAATTCATCCCCGAGGAGAGCGCAGTCCCTTCTCCAAATACCGCCGTGTATTGTGCGAAAATCCGATGGCGCGACGACCTACGCCACGCGAGATCTGGCTCGTATCAAGGACTGGAAAGAGACCTACCACGCGGACATCGGCGTTGTGCTCTGCGATATTGCTCAGAAGCTTCATCATGATCAGGTCAACGAGGCGGCTGATAAGCTCGGGTGGAATACTACAGAAAGTGTACGAGTTCATTTTGGACGCATGTCTTTTCCGGAAGGCGCCATGAGCACGCGAAAAGGAAATGTCGTCATGCTTGAAGACGTGCTGGACGAGGGCGAAAAACGAGCGCTGGAAAAAATTGAAGAACACAAATCAGAACTCCCGCCGGAAGAGAAAAAAGAACTCGCGCGCAAGATGGGCATTGGCGCCATCAAGTACAACATCCTCTCGCAGAACCGATTCAAGAATTACACCTTTGACTGGGATCAGATGCTGTCCTTCGAGGGCAACGCCGCGCCGTATTTGCAGTATGCGTACACCAGGACGCAGAGTATCCACCGCAAATCTTCCCCCCTGCCACCTGTCCGCCGCAGCTCGGAGAGCGAAGGAGGAAGGGGGGACAGAGGGGGGTCTTGGAGACTCACGAAGGAGGTCGTAGGGGGAAAGGTCTTGGAAACAGAGGAAAAATCCCTCATCAAAAAACTGCTCAACTACGAAGCCACGATCGAGCAAAGCCTGAAGCAGTACAAACCCAATCTGCTCTGCACCTACCTCTTCGAGCTTGCCCAAAGCTTCAGCCACTTCTACAACAATCTCCGCGTGCTCGATGCCGAAACCGAAGAAAAAAAATCGCTTCGTCTCTCGCTCGTGGTCACCACGGGGTATGTGCTCAAGCACGGACTGAATTTACTGGGGATCGAAGTTCCGGAGAGGATGTGAAACACTACTCGACTGCGTTTTCAAATGCAGTTACTGCGAGAGCAGCCTCAAGCGAGGTGAGAGCAGAGCTGACGAATAGCCTCACCTCAGTGAATTTGTCGACATATCCCGTCGCGAGTGCAAAACCAGCTTTTTCCATTTCTGCAATCACTTTTTTTGCCCCACCAATTTCACCGGGCACATGAAGGACATTTGTGGTCGGTGATCGAAAACCGGGTTTGGCAGCAAATCGAACCCCTCGATCTCTCAATATTCCTGACTCTGCTGATTCCTCAAGGAGCCTTCTCGTATTTTTCATAGCCGCTGCAATTTGTCGCTGAATTTCTGCATCATCAATCACCATGGTGAGAACTCCCTTGGCTCTTAAAATCAAAGTCGTTGGCGGAGTCTGCATGGTCTGACCATCCGAAGCCATAGGCTTTTCCCCGGACCCGATAGCTGCCTGCAAGCCCAATTTTGCACCCGTAAAGACACCTCTTGCAGCAAGTTCTTTCTCCCGTCTCAAAACCCATCCATCAACTTCGCCAAAAGCAATGCCGGGAAAAATTCCAGGATGTTTTTGGCCACTCGTCATTCTTCCATGAGGATGTCGATTCATCGCTTGTGGATTTTCTCTGGCAAAAATCGGCGCTGAAACTTCATCAGAAAAAAGGAGCGTGTGATTTCCATGTTTTCGACAGAGTTCTGCCAATACTTCAAGCGACTCTCGATCGTGGTAGATGCCGGTGGTAGTTCCATTTTTGACCAACCAAATCGTACGTATGGCCTCACTGGTAATGAGCCTGACAAGCTCATCGAACTCTTTACTTCCTCTGACCAAACCCGTTCCCTTCTCTTCGACCTGCATGAGTCGTGCTGGTCTTCCAAACCTTCCCATAATCTGAGCCGCGCCCTTCGCAAACTCATCAGTATCGACAACAATTGTCTGGGGTTTATTATCATGTCCAAGCTCAGCATCACATGCGGCTTGCACGATCATTTCAATGGCCTGTGATCCGCTACTCGTAATAAAACCATGTCGCCCTTCTGGGATCTCAAAATTATTTTGCTGCCCTGAAGGAATTCCAACCGCTGTCAAATACAGTCGCTGGACTTTTGCTAACAGTTCTTTTGATGGTGGCTTTCGGTGGCTATCGCTTCCATACAAATCCTCCATATCACCATATGCAAGGGCTTGTTTTGCAGCTGTCCCCATCGCCCATGCTTGAGTCGGACCCGGCTGAAGCGAAGTGAGATTTTTTGGCGGAGTGAGATCAGCATATGCTGTATCAACATCAATTTGGCGTGGCATAGAAAAAAAATAAAGTACCACAAATATACAAAACAATTTTTTTAGCACAAGTCAAAAGATATACTTATTTTTTCTTCTGTAAGATTTGCATATAAAATACAAAAGTGTATGATATATTTGTCATATACATTTATCATTCGCTTATGTCCACACTCGCCGTTCATAAAAAAATTCCACTCAGCGTCCGAATTCGATTTGTGAACGCTCAGTTTATAAAAAAACTTTCCGAAATTTCAAAAACTCCCGTGTCTCAAATCGCCGATGAGGCGATCAATCTCTACCGCAAATTCAAGCTCAAAAAAGAACTTCAGGAAGGCTTCTCAAGCCAAACGGAAGAGGATCGAAAGGAGGCGATGTCAGATTTCAATGATTATCTTAGTATTGTAGATCGTGATTAATCCCCCCATCCAATTTGAGATCTGGCAGGCACGTCTTGATCCGACACAAGGATCAGAACAGGCTGGGAAAAGGCCGTGCGTTATTCTCCAAACGAATGCTGTCAATCATTTGGGAAACACAATTCTCATTGCCCCTCTCACCTCTCAGAAACTCGATCGCACGTACCCTCACCATATCGTCCTTCCCCCATCTGAACATAATGGTCTTCGTGTGCTTTCAAAGATAAAATGCGACCAGGTTCGAGTCATCGACAAAGGCAGACTCGTGAAAAAAATTGGAGTGGTCGAAAAAATCTACTACGAAAAAATCTTCAATGCTCTTGAAACTATTTTCGACCTTGAGGGAAATT
>CAZWLI010000010.1:0-3427 GCA_964634525.1 uncultured Candidatus Peribacteria bacterium
GGTGAGCGAGCCCGCCGGAGGGAGAGTCCTGGCTCGACCGGATTGCGGGCGAGCGGAAGAAGTGGCGAGACAAGCGGCCCGGAGCGAAGATGTCCTGGAGGGACTCGTAGTGAAGGACTCCGAGGCTGCAATTTCGAAGAAATTGTCTGCCAAGGAGAGCGCAGTCCCCATTGGGGGAGATTCAGAATGGTGGAGGCTCCTGAGAAAAGTTAGAACCTATTTCGAGGAGAACCCTGGCTTTTGATTTTGGCCAGACGGGGCGGCTCCGTGTCCGCAAGGCGGACAGCAAGGCACCAAGAAAATGAGACCACTTTAAAAAAAATTCTGCACGCGCACATACAAAATGAGCCATTTTCTTGGTGCCTTGCCCTTCGCGTGAGCGAATGCGGAGCCGCCCTGAGTTGATCCTCTCGCCATTTCTCTTGTGCGGCTTGACAATCCGTATTATTACGGTATCTTTATTGCCAAGTTTTAAACTTTCTTTATGTCAGAAACTACTTCTTCTTCCGGAACTGAAACCCCTCGTGACACCTCAGTCGCACTAACAAGAGTTCCTGAGCTTTCTGAAGGACTCAAAGCATTGGTGAATGCCGTGAAGACATCGGAAGCTGCACAAGCGGCTATTGCAGAACTTATAAAACGGTTCCCTGAAGCCGGAACGATAGTGATCGCCACAAGACACGAGATTGCAACCGCAGCTGCCGTTTCAACGGATCCAAAAGGCTCTGAAACTGGACTCGAAACAGATCCTCGGCTCGCTCGATATCAGGAGCAATGGAGCAAAATACCAGAGAAAAACAGAGGTGGTTTAACCTGGGAACAAGCAAAAGCACGCCTGACGGCTGATAAGCTGGTTCTTGCTGATGGCCTGAGTGGTGGAGGCTTTCTCTTCGGGGTTGATAGGCAAGGGAAGCTCCTCTTTGCCGATAAAGATAAAGACCCAACAGTTTTTGCTCCTAAGCTCTGCAATTTGACCTACGCACAGGCCAGAGAAGCCGTCATGAAGAAGAAGGATGATGGAAAGGGTAAGGGGGAAGAAGTACTAACAGGGTATGAAATGTTTCCGTACGGAGGTGGAAAAAATGGGCTTGATAAGAGTCCTGAAATACAGATGTTTGAAGCAGCAACGAAAAGCGGTCGCTTTATTGAGCCTGAGACTCCAACAGGAAAATATGAGGAAGACTGGAGAGGCTCCTGGCTGAAGCCTGAGCTGGACTCTGATGGAAATTCTTCGCGCCCGCGTTTCGCCTTTTTCTATCCGAACGGTCAGCGCGTGTACGTCCGCAATGACGATGCTGGCGATCACGGTACGGGGCTCGGCGTGCGCCGCCTGCTAAGGGTGTGATAAGCTTGAACTTTGGATATTGAGCTTTCTTTGAATTTTTTCTTTTGTCTTGGTACATTGGAGTCAAAGCGGTGAATAGCCACCTCGCATCCGCCGCGGCGGACTGCGGGGCTACCGCTCCATGTTCTTTCATAAAAAGGCTTTGAATAAACAGTGGTGTTCTCACTGCAAAAAGAAGCCTGAAAGGCCATGACAAGCCATAAACCCTTAGGATCGAGTGAAAGCTAGCTCTTCAAGAGGAGCTGAAACAAGCAAACCAATGCCTGCTTCGTGGTTGCGACTGCGACTGCAGAACCGGACAGCTTTCATCATCAACTGCGTCCTTCGCGCCCGCGTAACGCCAATTTCAATCCGAACAATCAGAACGTGAACGTCAACAATGACAATGCTGACAATCACAATACGAAGCTCGGCGTGCGCCGCCTGCTAAGGGGCTATTGGCTTTGCAATGCTTTTATCCATCCACCCAACATTTTCCCGACCTCCTCAAGAAGGGCTTGAATCTGAAAAATTTTGGTTTCATTGACCAGATGAAATTCCAGGAACAAGCGAAGTTTGAGTCGGGAAATCTCCAACAAGCTGCTTGCTTTCAGGAGGTATGAACACTTCAGGGTTTTTGGAGCATTTTTTGCCATAATCAATTGCGATAGAAGCTCCAAAATCGTATTTTCAAGACCCATCCCGAGTGAATGGAGCCAGCGTTTGGGAAGTTTCATATTCATGTCTACAATGGCTTTGTAGGCCTCATAAGTTCTGGTGATGATGGGAAGTGAATCCATTGATGTCAGTTTAGAGAATATCTGGAAGAGTTGGCTCCTGTACAGACAGGGCAAAAAGCTATCACGGGAGCTTCTGGAATTCCAATATGATCTTGAGAAAAATCTCAGGAGCATCTTTGAAGATCTCCAAACGGGTAGTTATCAGCATGGTGGATACCGAATATTCGTCGTTTCGGACAACAAAAAAAGGGAAATTTCTGTGGCCAGTATCCGTGATCGGGTGGTTCATCGCATGGCTTATGACTATCTCACTCTTCACTACGATAAGCATTTCATTTACGATGCCTGGTCATGCCGAGTCGGGAAAGGATTGACGGCAGCCATCGATAGATGTCAGCAATTTCTGACTTCTTTTCCTAAAAGCTTTGTCTGGAGAGGAGATGTGAGAAAGTTTTTTGACAGTGTTGATCATGGAGTCTTGATGAACATCATCGCCCGCCGGATCAAAGACGTTAAGACCCGCACATTGATAGGAAAAATCGTCGAGAGTTTTTCAAAAATTCCAAAGGGCGCAGTTGGAATGCCCATTGGAAATCTCACGAGCCAGATTTTCGCAAATATCTATCTCAATGAGCTTGATCGATTTGTGACGCAGTACCTCCATCCGAAAGCCTACATGCGCTACGGTGACGATTTTATCGTGATCTCTCATGATCTGAATCAGCTCGAAGAGTGGCGAAAGCAGGTCATCGAATTTTTAAAAAACACCCTCCGATTACAGCCCCATGGCAAAAATAATATTATCGTCAAAGCCCAGGACGGCATCCATTTCTTAGGAGTCATCCTGTATCCGAAGACGAGAAAATTGAATAAGAGAAATAAAGGAAGATGGAAATCACGCCTCAACTCTCGAAATCTCAGCAGCTATTTTGCGCTGCTTCAACAACACGGCAATCTTAAAAATCGAAAGGAATTCCACTGGAGAGTGCTTCAAGAAGAGGAATCCCTATCACACCCTTAGCAGGCGGCGCACGCCGAGCCCCGTACTGTGATAGCCAGCAGAGACAAAGCTGACGTACACGTCCTGACGGCCCGGATCGAAATCGGCGTAACGCGGGCGCGAAGAATTTCCATCAGAGTCCAGCTCAGGCTTCAGCCAGGAGCCTCTCCAGTCATTCGTATAATTTCCTGTTGGATTCTCAGGCTCAATAAAGCGACCACTTTCCGTTGCTGCTTCAAACATCTGTATTTCAGGACTCTTATCGTATCCATTTGCACCTCCGGCGTACGGAAACATTTCATACCCTGTTAGTACTTCTTCCCCCTTACCCTTTCCATCATCCTTCTTCTTCATGACGGCTTC
>CAZWLI010000011.1:0-1952 GCA_964634525.1 uncultured Candidatus Peribacteria bacterium
GTCAATTTCAATCCTCCCAGCAAAAAACTAGGATGCGTGAGAGCAAGGTATTCTGCCGCACCCTCAAGACTGTCCTGAAATTCCACAACTTTCTCCGTAATGGGATTCACAAATTTTTGAAGCTCTTCAAAATAATTTCCGAAAGCCTCGGAGATCAGCATCATCTTCGCCCCAGTTTTTTTATCAATGGTTTCTTTGGGCGGTTCTTTTTTCTCAGGACCCGTGATGAAGTTCCATGCTTTTCCCCAGGTTACCTTGGCGGCTTCAATGTCGCCATCCATGAGAGCCCGAGCGCCTTTGAAAAAATTTGTATCTGTGAGACCAAAATTTCCGTGGAGATATCCTTTGCAGGACTCCCACATTTTTTCGTAGCCCATCATTCCCCCTGCCACCAAGACACCAGCCCCCACCAAATACGCCGCTTTTGAAATTACTCCAGACTCTTTGTCACCGGATCCAAAAAGTGCCTTCAGCAATTTCCAAGCTCCAAGGCTTGCAAGACCAATAGTGAGGCCTTTGGCAATAGGAGACATGCCATCCCAAAATTCTTTTGCCTCCTCCCAGAAACCTTTTTCCTCTTTACCGGCATCCTTTGGAGCAGCGGTGAGCGGCTCATCTTGAAGTTCTGAAAGAGCAATATCGGCATACACATCAATAGCATGAACATTAGATTTCACAGCTTCTAAGAGCTTTGGCCAAGCCTGTATAACCCACGGCATAGACGATCGTGAGGCTTGCAAGGCCAGACCGAGAATAGTTTTTTCTTGAGCAAGCAGCTTTCTCGGATTGCCCGTGGTCATAATCCTGAGCGCATCTCTATTTTGATGGAAATTTACAAGGAGGATTTGAGGATCTTTATTCAAACCTTCCTCCATATCTACCTTTTTGTCCGACGGAGCGCTTCTCAGCAGGAGGCTGAGAAGGATGGTGAGTCGCTGTTCAAGCGAACTCAAAAAAATCTTCTGCACCTCAGGAGAAGTGATCGCATCCTTTTTCATAATGTCCGTCATTTTTTTGACCTCTTCATCATCTCTTTTTCTTGCCTCTTGTGAGAGCATTTCATGCTGGAATTTATTAATTGATTCTTTGGAACGACTTTTTTTACGATCTCTTTCAATTTTAACCTGTAATTCAGCAAGCTGTTTTGCAGCCTCAGCAGCTACTGAGTTTTTAAATGCACCCTCACTCGGAGCAGTAGTTTTCGGCTTATTTTCTTCCTTCTCGTCTGGCATAAAATACCTTAAAATCCCTTAATTATAGCATAAAAAAGCCATTTTTTGAAGACTGCGACAACATGAGTCTCGCGAGCGTCAAATGCCTTTAAGCCCCTGATTTTGGCTTTTTCATGAGTAACGCTTGCGCCTCCTGAATAATGGCATCAAGTTTTTGCTCTTGGTCTTGCAGGGATTCGATCCGCTCAGCAATCAGGGATTCCTTTTCATTCCGGACTGATTTATCAAAGGCGGCTTTTTGAAGCCGCAATTCGGCTATTTCCTTCTTAATGCCCTTCTGAAGTTCCGGATCATCACGGCTTCCGAGGAGTAGAACTTTTTCGTATTGCACCAGAAAAGCGTCATCACAGAGGGCTAAAAACTTCATCAGCGATTTGGGGTCTTCAAAAATCTGTTCCAATTGCTTCAGCTGGTTGGCAAATGCTGTGTTATCCACAGGCTTTTTTGGCATTTGGAGCTTGATCTTTTTGAGCTTTGCACTCAAAGTGGTGGCTCGCTCCGACTTCTGATCAAGAGCCTGTATGGCTTCGCCATCCATACGGTTGATCAAAGCATCCAGCTCCTTCAGCTTCAGCTCATCCATGCCCTCAAGGCTCGCGAGAAGCTCTTGCTTTTTCTCCTCAGAGATCATGAGGCGTTGGATTTTGACCGATAAGAGATCAGCGAGCTGACTCATGCAAGGTTATTGTGAAAAGCCTGCTGCGGGTGGAGTAGGTGTTG
>CAZWLI010000012.1:0-7798 GCA_964634525.1 uncultured Candidatus Peribacteria bacterium
ATGGCGCTGTGACGGCGCTCGGATTTTTCAATCAGGGCAATGTCCTTGGGATCATTCAGGTGAATCAGGCCGACAACTACCTTCACCTTGCGATCACGTTGGCGACCCTTGCAGTTGGAGTTTTTGCTCCATCCGAGGAATAAGAATGTAGGGGGTTAGGGATTAGGAACCCACAGCACAGAAATGAAAAAGGCATCCGGAATGGGTGCCTTTTTTTTGAAATCATTTTTTTTGATGGAATATTAAATCTGAATGCGTGAAAACAGCTTGCTGCCCAGGGCGAGGAAGAAAAGGGTGACCAGGCTGAGAACCAGGAAGTCAGTGCCAAGGCCAAAGTGGCTTGTGCCAATGAGGGTCGCGCGAAGGGCATCAACGCCGTACGAGAGCGGGTCAATTTTTGAAATAATCGCAATGGGTCCGGGAAGATTATCGAGCGGGAAGAGGGCACCCGAGAGAAAGAAGGTCGGCATTACCAGGAAATTCATGATGAGCTGAAAGCCTTGCATATCCTCGAGGAGCGAAGCCAGACCAGTGCCAAGCGCCGTAAAGAGCACGGCGATGATAAACATGACCACCAGGGCAACGGGAAGCATGATGAAGCTCTCAGGGCGAAAACCAAGGGCCAAGGTCATGAAGAAGACAATGACACCCTGAATGGTCGCCACGGTGGCGCCGCCCAGAGTACGGCCAAGCATGATGGAGAAGCGCGAGACGGGGGCCACGAGGGTTTCTTTCAGAAATCCAAACTGACGATCCCAGATGACCTCAATGCCGCTGAAAATGGCGGTGAAAAGAATACCCATGGAGATGACGCCGGGTGCGAGGAACGAAAGGTAATCTCCTCCTCCTGCTTTTTGATAGATCGGGCCAAAGCCAAAGCCAAGACCCACGAGAAAAAGCAGCGGTTGGCCCAGCGACCCGATCATGCGAGATTTTGATCGGAAGTATCGCTTCAGCTGGCGGAGCCAGAGGGTGTAAAGGACTCGCATAGGTTTTTGTTAAAAATTTATCGTCTCCACAGTTTCTTCATCTCTCTCATGCGGTCCTGACCATCGGCTTCTTCATCGCGAATGGTTTTGCCCGTGAGCGCCAGAAAGGCGTCTTCCAGATTTTTGGTGTTCGTTTTTGTCTTCAGCTCTTCAGGGGTGCCTTTGGCAATGATATTGCCGCGATCGATCACCGCAATACGATTCGCAACGCGATCCGCTTCCTCCATGTAGTGGGTTGTGAAGAAGACCGTCATGCCCTCCTTTTTATTCAGGTCCTGAATGTAGCTCCAGATGTGATTTCTAGTTTGAGGATCCAGACCGATCGTGGGTTCATCCAGGAAGAGCACTTTGGGATGATGCGTGAGGCCTCTTGCGATTTCGAGCCTTCGCTTCATCCCCCCGGAGAATTTCTTCACCAGATCGTCTTTGCGATCCCAGAGCTCGACGAAGGTGAGCAGCTGCTCAATGCGAGCGCTCAAGAGATCCGCTGGGACATCGTAGAGCGCGCCATGAATTTCCATATTTTCATAAGCGGTTAGCTCATCGTCCAGGCTGGGGTCTTGGAAGACAATGCCAAAGGATTTTCTGGCTTCGTCTTTGTTCTCAGCCGGATTAATACCATTGAGTTCCAAGCTTCCGCTCGTCGGGTTAAGCAGCGTGGTGAGCATCTTGATCGTGGTGGTTTTCCCCGCACCATTGGGACCGAGAAAGGCAAAGATTTCGCCTTTGTTGACCTCGAAGGAGATCGAATTCACGGCCGTAAAATCGTTAAAATTTTTGACAAGATTTTTTGCTTGGATCATGCGAAAAACAATGCTAAAAAAGTATAGTCTATGATTCGAAACCACCCAACCTTTTTCGCCATTCTCTTCTCGATTCTTTTTATCGGAATTTTTTCCGTTGGTTTTTATTTTGTCCAAAAAATTCCCAGCAAGTACGATGATTTTGCCAAGTGTCTTGGTGAGAAAGGCGCCCAGTTTTACGGCGCTTTCTGGTGCCCCCACTGCCAAGGGCAGAAGGCCATGTTTGGACGAGCGCAGAAGTATCTCCCGTATATTGAGTGCTCCACTCCCGACGCCAAAGCCCAGCTTCAGATCTGCCGAGATCAGGGTGTGAAGGCTTACCCCACGTGGATTTTTGCTGATGGCACGGCCATGACGCCAGCGGAGGGTCAGAATGATGGCATTCCTCTCAAGGAATTATCTCAAAAAACTGCTTGTCCTTTGCCTTCTTCCTAAGTTCCTACTTCCTACTTCCTTCCCCCATGTCCCCCTTCGTCTCCTTCGTCAATAATGCGCTCACCTGGCTCACCGTTCTCGGTAACCTCATCATCGTGCTGAGCCTTCTCAGCCTTTTTCTTCCGCATCCTTTTTCCGGTTATCGAGCGTGGGTGAAGAAAAATGCTCTTCTTTTCTGTTTCATCGTGGCTCTTTTGGCGACTTCCGGAAGCCTTTTTTATTCCGATGTTGCGGGTTTTGAACCCTGCAAGCTCTGCTGGTACCAGCGTATCCTGATGTATCCCCAGGTTATTCTGCTCGCGGTGGCGATGAAGAAAAAAGACCGAGGCATGGTGGACTCGATCCTTGTGCTTTCTATTCTGGGTGCTGGGATTGCGCTCTATCATTACCTCCTCCAGCTTGATCTCGTGCCCGCTCTCCCCTGTTCTGCCGTTGGCTATTCCGCTTCCTGCTCGCAGCGATTTTTCATGAATCTCGGCTACATCACGATCCCCATGATGGCGCTCACCGCCTTTGTGATGAATATTTTCTTTGTGCTTGTGGAGAAGAGTAAGAAAGCCTAGAACGCTTGAATATAGCCAGAAAATGGAGTATTATAGTATAATATTTCATTGCTATGTCTGACCAACAGCAGTCTCACGAACCAGTCTTCGGTGAAAGCTTTCCAAACGGAGCGCCGGCAGCAAGCTGGATGGATGCAAAGGTTGGAAAAGCTATTCTTGTCGATGAGCAGGGGCAGCTCGAATTAGAAGAACTCCCACCAGAAATGGGGAAGATAGCTTTGAGCATTCGGCATGAACTGAGAAAAGAATTCTCCGAAAAGGTACCAGAGGATATCGATTCCCTGGAAGGTTTCTTTGATCGCATCCATCAGACCGTTGGGAAAGCTTGGAAAAAAAGCGCAAGCGGAGCTCTTGGAGTTATTCGAGCTACTGTTAAAACAAAATTAGATCGGCTGGAAGAAGGTTCTGGAAATAAGGAAGAGCTCACGAAACTTTATGCTGTTCTCTCGAATGACAAGGATGTCGAGCTTCAGTTTTCTATACGTCAGATGGGTGGACTTGAGGGTTTAAAAACAAGTGTTCCTGAGGCTTGGAGAATGCTTGTTATGGCTTCTTCTGAGCGACAACTTGCCGAGATAACACTTGCTCGACGATGGGTTGCTGAAGCACCCAAGGAACTTTTTAGTAAACTTAAGATTTCTCATGAAGAACTGAAACTCTTTGTGTCGGTCGCCGCGGATCTCGGAAAATATATTGATCAGGCGTACCTGAAGCAAATTCATCTTACAGAAATGCCAGGAGGAATGACAAAGCCGATGACAGCTATTTCTGATAAACCAGGCGCAAAATATGTTTATGACGTTTCAAATCAAAACGGAGAAACAACGACCCTTTCATATTCAGAAGTTTTTTCGTATGAATGGTCTGGTCTCGAAAAGAGATTTGAGAGAATAATTCAGAGAGTGAGGCTTCTTCTGAATGAGGAGAAGTTAACTCCGGTCTATGGTCAATTTGTTGAGTATCTCGAAAAGATGAAACAATGCTACGGTTCCGAACAGAAGGATCCTGATGTTCTTTTCAAGCAATGGCAGGAGCTCAAAAAAATGGCAGACAGTCTTGTTTCCGCAGGATGTCCAATGGTGCTTATCCAGCAGGCAACCCCAGGGGCAACAGGAGATGCCAATAAGGTCGATGCCGAAATTCGTTTAGGAATTGTGAGTCCCGGAATTACAAAAATGAGGGATTATTTAGGCAAGTTGCAGGGCGAAGCCCAGGCGCTTTTGACAGAAAACAAAGCTGCTCTCGCAGAGGACTACAATATTGCAAAGGTCATTTTGACTTTGCAGCCTTTTGCTTTTGGCCCCAATCTTCATTGGATGTGCCGAGGTGAAGAGGATCGGAATACGATTCTGACCCATACGAATGCCGTCCGAGATGTCGCCGAACAAAGAGAAATACCTTATCTTGAGAAAATTCTTGGTCCGTCGGTTATTCGCGATAAGAAAGTCTATGTTACGAGCGCGATTGTTGAGACGGCATTCCATGAAATGGCTCACACCGTGCTTTCAAAAGATGATGCGAATGTTGCCAAGAGAGTAGGAACTGATAATCACATCCTCGAAGAAATGAAGGCTGAAGTCGTAAGTTTCGGAATTCTTGATCGAGCTTCTTCGAAGGGAATTAAGCTCGATGGTCTTGAGCTCCGAGATCAGTTCCTCGCGAAGCTTGGTACAAATTTTGATTATCTCATGAACAAGTCCGGAACCAGTGGAGAGCGCTATTATTTCTCTGCCGTGGCGCTGGTGAATCTTCTCCTGGAAAAAGGAATTCTCATTGAAAATGAAGTGGGGTCACCTTCGTACCGAATTGAGAATCCGGAAAAGGGAATCCAGGTTATTGCAGCGTTCGGAAATGAGGTTTTAAATTATTATAAAGATGATGCGAGCACGCCCGAGAAGGCAAAGGCGTTTGTTGAATTACAAAAGGCTAAGGCAGATAAACCTGACGTCAAAAAATTCATTGAGACCTTGAAGAAGGCGGCGTAGAGAGTTTTTTCTGCTATACTTTCTGGGAAATCATTCCCATGGCTGCCCTCTGCAATCAGCTGAACAAAAAAGACGCACTCAAAAAACTCGCCCAGGAGTCTTTTGCTCGCTGTACGCTTTCTTTTTACCGCTACGTCAGCATCGAGAATCCCAACAAGCTTCGTGACGAGCTTTTTCAATCTTGGAATAAACTTGAAGTTTTGGGAAGGGTCTATCTTGCGCCTGAGGGCATCAATGCCCAGATCTCGGTGCCCGAGCCGAGCCGAAAAGCCTTCGAAGAAGCTCTCAACGAGATGAGCGAATTTCAAGGCGTTCCCTTTAAATTTGCGGTGCAGGACGGGATTTCTTTTTGGAAGCTTGCCATTCGGATCAAAAAACAAATTGTTGCGGATGGGCTTTCCGCCAGCGATTATCAGGTTTCAAACGTAGGTAAGCACCTCAGCGCTCAGGAGTGGAATGAGGCGATGGCGGACGAAGATACAGTCGTTGTGGACATGCGCAATCACTACGAAAGCCGTATCGGGCGCTTCGAAGGCGCCATCATTCCGACTGCCGAAACCTTTCGCGAGGCTCTTCCCATGGCAAAAGAACTTCTCAAAGGCCAAGAAAAGAAAAAAATCCTTCTCTACTGCACTGGCGGCATTCGCTGCGAGAAGGCCAGCAGCTATCTGAAATCAAAGGGATTCTCCGATGTGAATCAGCTTTTCGGCGGCATCATTGAATACACCCATCAGGTTCGAAAGAAAGGCCTGCGCAGCGCCTTCAAAGGCAAAAATTTTGTCTTTGATGAGCGTCTCGAGGAAGTCATCACGCCGGATGTGCTTACCACCTGCGATCAGTGCAAGACTTCCTGTGATCGGTATGTGAACTGCTCCAATACGCTCTGCAATCTGCTCTTCATTCAGTGCTCCCCTTGCCAAGGTGCTTTTCACGGCGCCTGCTCTCGAGAGTGCGAAGCCATGGCCCAGATGCCGTTGGATCAGCAAAGACTCTTCCGGGCGGGGAAGAAATCCTCGAAGCGATTTGTTTCACTTCTCGATCATGATTGCGTAACTCGAGAAGCGCAATTGAAGGAGCTATAATCTCTTGGAAAGAGTGTTCGTGAGAGACAAAAAATACTATACGTCATAAAGGGTGCCGCAAAGACATCAATCGAGTAGTGAACGTGCGCGATCAAGACGCTTACTCCAAAAAGGAATGACATGATGAAAAAGAAATTCCTCCAGATTTTTTCCTGCCAAAAGATGAGGGCCATCAGAAATGGAATACCGGTGTGGCCTGAAAAGAAAAAGTCATTGCGAGAATTATAGAGGAGGTCATAGATCCAGAAGCCGATTCCGCCTGTATCATCAATCTGGATTTGATGAGGGTTTAATCCCAGATGCGTCAAGGTCACAAAAAGAGATCTCATGATGAGGAAAGTCGCTAATGCTTTGGTGCCAAAAGGTAGGTACTGAGGCCTGATGACAAAAAGCCCTATGGTTACGAGGGTCAGGAGGATTGCTGATTGAATCATCAAGAAGTCAATGTCCAAGGTTGGAAGCCAATTGAGGAGCACATCCTCCACCGCCGTTCCTTCCAGGCCGCTCAGATAGCGGTCGGAGAAGTGCTTGACCACCAGGGCAAATCCCAAGAAAAGAAGGCCGCTGAGCATAGAGAAGGCCCGTTCGCGAGTCCAAAAGCTTCGATGGTGCCGATACAGATTTTTCATCATCTCCACTCTGCAAAAGAATAAAGTTCAGGAATTCCAGTCTATTGACACTTGACAGGATTATTGACTTGCCGTTTAAGTCATGGTACTCTTCGCTCAGAATCACGACGAAAAGAGCCCTTTAAGGTTCCGTCCTTATGGGGTGCTTTTCTTTGTGGTGGTTTTTTCGTAAGATAGTTTACCTTTCAAATTATTCATGGAGTCCAGATATTCTTCCGCTGCTGCTTTTTTGAGAAGAGCGGAATATCTTTTTGCATTTGGAACGAGAACTTTTTCCAATTTCCCCTGCTTTTTCAGATGTCTGACGAGGCAAGCAAAGTCCCCATCACCGCTGACAATAACCGCCTTTTCATATTTTTCGTAATCAATCATGGCTTGTAAAACCAGTTCTGCGTCGCAATTGCCTTTTACAAAACCGTCTTTGTGCTTAAGTATTTCTTTGAAGACCAGAAGGTATCCACTTTTTTGAAGAGAAAGATATAAATCCTGATTTTCTTCAATATAGCCGATGAACATGTAGGCTATCTCAACACCGTATTTTTCTTTCAAATAGACACGAAATTTCTTCCAGCTCAATTTCCAGTGTAATTCTCTAATGCCAAGATTTACATTTTGGCTGTCAATGAAGGCATAATTTTTTAAAGGTTTTCTCATAAGGGACTCTCAAGATATCGAGATGATAACACAGCCTCGTCTCGTCTGGGGAAATTGTTGCACGCCTCAGGCGGGTTGGGATGTGGAGCTTCATCTGGCCCGCCTTCGGCAAGTACCCCTTTCTTAAGACACCTTGTATGCAGAGACTGAATGTTGTCTGGCATACAGGGCTGGTGGCATCTTGAGAGCGGTGTGAATTCTTCGGTTGTTGTAGTAGTGGATCTGGAGGAAGAGAGCTTCCATGAGTTCGCCAATGGTTTCAAACCGGGTTGTTTCTCCGAGGTCTTTTTTGAATTCACTGGAGAAGGATTCCTGGAATCCGTTCTGCCAGGGGGAAGCTTTGTCGCTGAAGGAGGCACTGATGTGTTTTGCCTTCAGTGTTTCCAGGTACTGGTACGAGGTGTATTCACTTCCCTGATCCGAATGGAGATAGCTTGGTGTTGTGCTTCTGCTGAGAGCGTCTTTGAGGGCGGTGAGGACGAGCTCACGATCATGCCGTCCAGAAAATGAAAACCCTACAATTTCTCGACTGAACACATCAATGACCGTGGCTAGGTACCAGTACCGGCCTCTGAACCAGAGATAGGTGAAATCTGATGCCCAAAGGATGCTGCGTTGAAGAGGGCACAGGATCTTGGCGTAGTTTGGGACACAGAGG
>CAZWLI010000013.1:0-3570 GCA_964634525.1 uncultured Candidatus Peribacteria bacterium
GACAGCAAGGCAGATGATAATTTTCTTCATCAAGGAGGGATATTGAAACCATGATACAGGATTATTTTCAGAATTATCAGTTATTCAATTACCAGTTATCAATTATTCAATTACCAGTTACCTTTGTCACAAATGTCGTTGCGGACTCGTTGTATTGAGTGATGAAACAACTGTTGATCAATGCGCTGAAAGATGCCTATGTCCCCCAGAGTCGAGAAGTTTTTTTGGAGAATAAGAAGTGTTTCCTCCAAAACCTTCACAAAATGAATGAGGTTCAGCGTGAGCGTGACATTGTCGCCGTGCTTCGAGGCTCGATACCCACTATGAGTGAAATTCAGAAGAGCATCATCAAGAGTCGAGTCATGCAGTACGCTCTTGTTCACCATACAAAGCCTTCGTTCGCCGATGGCCTTTTCGATCTTGGATTGTCTCTGAGCAAGAAGGCTCTGGCCATGACGCTCTCGGGACTGGCGATCTTTTCCTCGTTCGGCTCCTTGAGCGAGCTTCCTGGAAAGTCTCTTGTTCAGCCGGCCCTGGCAGGCTACATGGCATGTAGTGCCGGCGTCCTGCTCAACAGCCTTCCTTGCGATCCTTCAAAAGTCATTGCGGTGAAGCTAGGCGACCAGATCGACACGCCTTCCGGTGGTGAAGCCACGATCGTGTATACCAATAACAGCTTGGTTCGTGTGGACAGCACCTCCCGGGCCGCGCTCGATACGGTCAATAATGGCCAGATTCATCTCGAACAAGGTGCTGTCTGGGTTCATTCCCCTTCGGATCTTGGTCAGGCCGGTTCTATTCGAGTTTCCACCCCCTCTCTCAAAATGAAAGTTCAACAGGGGGCTGCCGGACTTGCCTTCAACGGGTCAACAACACAGCTCCTCAGTATGACGGCTGCCGTCGAAGTCCAGATCGATCATCACGCCGGCACCACGGAGCTTGTGAATCTCGCTCCCGCAAAGAAGCTCGTGGTGAAACAAATGAAAGCGAGGACTCAGGTCCGAGAATCGGCTCTGGATGCAAAAAGTTCTCGGTGGGCGGTGAGAAATCGCGCGAAGGACGTTCAGTATATTGCCAGCCCACATCAGGTACCGATCTCCACGACCCAGCTCCTCCTCCAGGCTCATGAAAATGTTCTCCAGGGTAAAATCGTTCTTGCGCAACAGAATCTCCTTGAACTTCTGGAACTCACCACGGATAATTCCGGAAATGATTCTGACCTTGCGATCCTGAATGATATCGGTCAGAAATCTCACCGTCTTCAACCCCTCGTCGAATCTCTGAAGGGACGCCGAGTTGATCAGATGAGGCAGCTGACCAGCAAAGATCAGCAAAGCCGCGGACCATCCGTCTCGGGAGCAGCGCGCAAGAGTGATGAGGGATCTTCAAGAGTTCTCGGAGAGGCGGTGAAAGACACTGCAGGTGATGTCCTTTAGCTCAAAAATCAACGGTAGCCGAGAGAGGTCCAAACCCTTCTCGAGTGCCGGGTGATAAAACACAATTCTCTCTCAAAAAAAGCGAAGGAAACAAAAACTTGAAACTTCTTCCCCGGTGCACCTCGTAGGAGAGGGTGCCTCGAAAAGCCAGACCAAATCCCTACGGTACTTCATTTGAGCCCCTTCATTTTTCCGGCGACCTTGTTCTTCTCGGTCGTAGGAAATGATGAAGGGGTTGTTTTTTTATTCTGCAAGTGATGCTTGAAAAACAGCAGGAGAGTCGGTAGAATGCTCCATTCTTCAATTATATGCCCTTAGAAAAACCATACGAAGCACCTCGCATCAGAATTGATGACTTGGCGAGAGATGTTGCCAGTAATCGGCTGTGTTTAAAGACACTTCGAAGAGAAATCCGACTTCGAATGCGTAATATCGATCTTAAATGCGAAACAGAGAAAAGAGGCTTTCATTACGATCTTGTGGAGGCCAGGGTACTGTCCAGCATCGTGATCGAGAAAATGACGGATCAAGCGTTGGAAAGGAAATCAACACATCCTTTCAGTCAAAGCCGTTATGGATTGGGGTATCTGAATCAGTCGGGGGAGCTGATTCCCTGCTCTTCAGATGATAATGATATCTTCTCTTCTCAACGTCTTTATTCGTCTTCTGATCCATTTTTTAATTTTTCGAGGATTCTTGATACTCAATTGGACTATGCACTGCATTGCGTCATCAATAATCCTGGTTCGTTATCAAGTATTGTGGACAGAATGAATGTATTAGTAGCCAGAATGTCAAAATCCGCTCTGCGAGGAGGCTCCTCAAAGGCTGATGAATTTATTTCCCGCGGAATTCATACCGCCACGAGTGCCATTGCTTCTCTGCTGAAGGTAATTCCCTGTGTACTGACCATGTCGAAGAGAGGAATTGACCCTGATTTGTGCCTCCGATTTGCCATGAGCAGTTTTGCATTCATTATCCGTATGGCAATGCTTCCATTTTCCCAGTTTGCATCAGCAATGTTAAGAATTGAATATGGAGATGGCCATCAACGTCCAGCGGAATATATCCCTGAACGATTTGGTATCATCAACAAAGGCGGCAAGCCATATCGTGTCGATACCAAGGTTATTGGCTTTCCGGGTGATGATCTGTATCAGACCGGTTGTCCAGCTCATGTCGTTTTTGATCCAACAAAGGGCTCTGCCATCCAGCGACTATGGAAGTGGGCTCTTGAAATTGCTCCTGAGCTGTATCGCATCACTGCTCAGCAAAAGGGGAAAAATTTAGAAAATCCTCTATTCAGGAAATATTCCTTGTAAATAAATCATTCCTCCAATATCTGTATTCCAGCTTCTTTGATCTGCTTTTCGGGCATTGGACTCGGTGCACCAAACATGAGGTCTTTGGCTCGGGAGTCCTTCGGGAAGGCGATGACTTCGCGGATGTTGGGCTCGTCGCAGAAGAGCATGATGAGGCGGTCCAGCCCCCAAGCAATGCCGCCGTGCGGAGGAGCGCCGAATTCAAAGGCATTGAGCAAGTGGCCAAATCTTCGGTCGATCTCCTCCGGAGTGACCTGAAGGATTTCAAAAATGCGATGCTGGAGATCGCGCTCATGGATCCTCATGGAGCCGCCTCCGATCTCGTAGCCATTCAGCACAATATCGTGGGATTCGGAGAGGGCCTTCATGGGCTCGTCCTTCACCAGGTATTCATGGCCCTTGTGAGGACGCGTGAAGGGGTGGTGGGTGGCCTGGAGCTCGCCGAATTCCTTGCTGAATTCAAACATGGGAGCGTGGAGCACCCAGAGATAGGCCAGGATATTCTTCGGGATTCTGCCTTCTTCTTCGGCAATACGCTTGCGAAGGGCTCCGAGTACGGTGCAGGCGGTGGTCCATTCGTCCGCAACGAAGAACACCACATCACCTTTCTTTGCCTTCAGTTTCTTGCTGATCTCCTTCATCACCGCTTCGCCCAGGAATTTCACGATCGGAGATTTCGCACCATCGGCTTCATAGCAGATGTAGGCCAGACCCTTGGCACCAAGCTCCCTGGCGTAGTCGGTTAGTTTGCCTTCGAAATAATTGCGAGGTTTGTCAGCGTAATTTTCTACCTTGAGCGCCTTGACGACTCC
>CAZWLI010000014.1:0-1588 GCA_964634525.1 uncultured Candidatus Peribacteria bacterium
AGATGAGCCTCCCTGATTTTTTTAAGAGATCCCTATTGTTTCCAAAAAAGAGACAACCACCGCCAGTGCTCACGACTAGATTTTTTTGCTGAACGATTCTCTGAACTGCTTCCGCTTCTCGCTTTCGAAATTCATCCCAGCCTTTGTCCCGAACAATCTCCAGGGCACTCTTACCGATATGCGTTGCGATATCTTCATCCATGTCGACAAAAGAGCGGTTCAATCGCTCCGCCAGGAGTTTTCCGACACTCGTCTTTCCCACGCCGCGCATGCCGATGAGGTATATATTCATAGAAATTCAAAATCCAAAACTCAAAGCACAAAGTTTCATTTGAACTTTGTGCTTAGGATTTCGAATTTTTCCTCAATTCAACACTCATTTCATCCTCCATCATCACATCCATCTTTTCCCTTCCAACTCTTTCCTGCATAAGGTCAACGACGCGATGGTAGGGCACGGACTCCTGTGTCCCCACACTCATGTCCCTAATAATCACCATGCCCTCTTTCACCTCCACCTCTCCCATGAGAATGGTATATTTCACTTCAAACCCCGTCGCGATATCCAGCTGGGTGCGCATGGATCCTGTGCCCACAGCGCCAACCGCCTGAATTCCGACGTCACGAAGCTGTTGCAGGAGGGAAAGCGCTTTTTTCTTCGCGTTCTTTCCGAGTTGCGCGACGAAAACCTGGAGGTGGTCTTTGTGCGGTACTTTGATCTTAGTTTCTTTCATATCTGCGATGAGCATTTCGAGAGAGTTGGTAAAGCCCATGGCGTTTACTTTTTGCCCACCCATTTGTTCCATCAGTTCGTCGTTCGAACCTCCGAAGAGAATAATTCGTTTGGAGCCTTTGTCGTTGTGCCAGAATTCAAACACGGTGTTGGCATTGTAGTGAGCAAGCCCCACGACGGCGTGGTTTTCCTGATACTCCACCCCGAGTTCGCCCAAGTATTCTTTCAATGTCTGAAAACGTTGTCGGTCCTCAGCGCTGAGGTAATTCGACAACTTTGGAGCCAGATGAGCGAGGATCGTACAGTCCTCTTCGTGGCAGCGGAAGAGCTCAAGCCATCGGCCTGATTTTGTTTTTTCAACACACGCTGGGCACAGGGACCTGCCTTTATCAAAATAAAAATTTTTCAGGTCCTCCACATAGAGCTTTCTCGATTCAAAAGAGCCGACCGGATTAATCTGAACGGTATACATTTCTCTCAGGCCAAGGTCGAGAAGGATCTTGTGCGCCAGACCGATGAGCTGCGCGTCGAGGGCCGGATCATCCACACCGATGACCTGAACGCCGAACTGGGGCTCAAAGGAAGGATGCTGGAGTAAAGGATTCCAAAAAAAATCGATAGCATAGAGCTCTACTGGCTGTGGCCACTTCCCCATGTCGTGGTCAACGTAGGCTCTGGCACTGGATACGAGCGGATCAGATCGGAGCAATACTTGCTCCTGAGCATTTTCAGGGTTTGTCAGGAAGGGGGTCTTTGACGACTGCGTGTCTCCGACATTCCAGATGTTGTTCCAGCGCTCTGAGGACTCGAACAGGCTCGGGGACATTCTGCGAAATCCAGCCTGCCGGCAACGGT
>CAZWLI010000015.1:0-2660 GCA_964634525.1 uncultured Candidatus Peribacteria bacterium
CTCACCGCCTGGGCACGAGATCAGGAAAAGGGCCTTCACATGATCGAGCTTGCCGCGCTGTTTCATCATCGCTTCGTGCACATTCACCCTTTCTTGGACGGCAATGGCCGCACCGCAAGACTGCTGATGAATGTCCTGCTCATGCGTGCGGGCTATCCACTCGTGATCATTCTGAAAAATGATCGGCAGAAATATTATCGAGCCCTTCGAGCCGCTGACAACGGCCGCTACAAAGCCATCATTCAATTCATCGCTCAGGCCGCGATTCGCTCGCTCAACATCTATCTGGAGGCCCTTGTCTCCAGCCGAGAGAAGCCGGCCTTTATTCTGCTTTCCGATGCCACGCGATTCTGCGATTATTCTCAAGAATACCTGAGTAAGCTGGCCAAGGAGGGACGCCTGGATGCGCACAAGCAAAATCGAAATTGGGTCACGACCGAAGAGGCGATCAAGGATTATGTGAATCAACATGGACAACAATAAGACTCTCAGCGTGATCTTCGACCACCTGGCGGATCTCTATCTGCTGCGGGGGCGTGACGAGGATCGCTATCGAATCAGCAGCTACCGGAGGATCAGCAATATCCTTCGTTCCCTTCAGCGTGATATTGCGGACTACGACAAGAAGGGTGAGCTTATGGCTCTTTCCGGTATCGGGCCGGCGATTTCGGACAAAATTCACGAGTACCTCACGACCGGTACGATGAAGACCTACGACAAGTTGAAAGCGGAGTTTCCTCAGGACCTTCTCGACCTCATGAATATTGCCTCCCTTGGGCCCAAGAAAGTTTCGCTCCTCTGGAAAGAGCTGGGGGTGATTGATAGGGCAAGTCTTGAGGAAGTGCTGCGCAATGGCAAGGCCGAGCAGCTGCCGGGCTTTGGCCAGAAGTCGATCGAGAATATTCTCCAAGGTCTCGGACGTGGGCAAAAGCTCAGTCAGCGGAAATTGTTTGCCGATATGATTCCGGTTGTTGATGGTATGAAAAAATATCTGGAAAATTCAAAGCTGGCGCTCAGGGTTGAGGTTGCCGGGTCCTTTCGGAGGAAAGAAGAAACCATAGGCGATCTCGATTTTCTGGCTGTCAGTAAGAAGCCTCAGGCTCTGATCGACTACTTTGTTCAACATCCCAAGACCCAGCAGATTCTGGCCCAGGGCGATACCAAGGGCTCCATTATTCTTGAAGGCGAGCTCCAGGTGGATCTTCGAGTGGTTGCAGCAGATGAATGGGGAGCAGCTCTTCAATATTTCACGGGTTCAAAAGATCACAATGTGCGTCTTCGCAGCATTGCCCGTGAGAAGGGTATGACCATGAATGAATACGGTGTTTTTAAGCTGACGGCAGCGGGTGAAAAAGGCAAAAGGCTTGGGGGAAAAACAGAAGAGGAAGTCTACAAACTTCTTGGTGTTCCGTATACTCCTCCCGAGATGAGAAAGGCCTAACAAGCTAACAAGCTAAAAAGCTAGTCTTTTGCCTTCTCGAGTTCGATGACCACTCCCGGATCGTTCTTGATCGCTTCTTCAATACCGCACACGCAGGTGAGGAATTCATTCTCTTCGACGGGCATGAGGGGTGTTCCAAATTTATCGAGCTGCAATTTCTCTTTCCCTTTGTGAACGGTGATCTTGCAGGTGGAGCAAGCGCCTGCCATGCACGAAAAAGGATAGTCAATGCCAGCCTCCTCCAGCATTTCCAGGATGGATTTCTCAGGATTGATGGGGATCTCTCGGGAGTTTCCGTTTTCGTCTTTGTAGATGAATTTCGCCATATTTATGCTTTGCCAAGAGTCTTCTGGCCTTTCTCCCATCCCACCGGACACAGGTCGCCACTTTGCGCGGCATGCAGGACGCGAAGGGTCTCGACGACACTTCGGCCGATGGGCAGATCATGCACCGTGGCAGCCACCAAAATGCCTTGCGGATCAATGATGAAGGTCCCGCGAAGCGCAATGCCTTTCTCCTCCAGGAGCACGCCGTAATCTTCGCTTATTTTTTTTGTAATATCCGAAAGCAGGGGGAAAGCAAGACTGCCCAGCTCCTTGGCCCAAGCTTGGTGGCTGTAGACACTGTCCGTACTAATGCCGAGGATTTCAGTGTTTTCTTTTTGGAAATCTGGCGCCTTCTTGTTAAATTCCAAAATCTCCGTGGGGCACACGAAGGTGAAGTCGAGCGGATAGAAGAAGAGGACAACCCATTTCCCGCGATAGTCTTCAAGGCTCACATGTTCAAATCGGCCTTTCACGAGGGCTTCACAGCGAAACGTGGGCGCCTTGGATCCGACCTGGACGGCTTTGCATTCACAACTTTTACAGCAGCTCATAAAAAAAGATGAAGTGAAGTTAAAATAATGGCTTATGACCTTATGGTCAAGCATGTCTTTTTGTGATAGAGTCGGACAAAATATGCTTATATTCATGCCGAAATTTATCTCATGCCGAAGCGTTTTACGAGAAAATTTGCTGCCCAAGCGATTTGTTTTTGAAGAAGAGTCCACAGAACTTCCTACTATTGAAGATTCATCAGCAGAAGGACATATCCAAGCAGAGCATAGAAGAAAACAGGAGCTTGCGCGCACAAGTGCTGATACGAAAAAGGATCTCGCTACGCTTGCTGATCGCATCACGCACGAGCAGCAAGGCAAGCGGCATGAGGCAAAGGAAAA
>CAZWLI010000016.1:0-2418 GCA_964634525.1 uncultured Candidatus Peribacteria bacterium
ATGCGATGCGTAAAAGTTTCCGCGCTGGCTGATTCTTTTTCAGGATTTGTCGGTGGTGCGAGTTCTGCGGCTGCCACAGAGGGAGTGGTAACTGCGGCAGGCTCAGCGGGCACGGGCGCTGGAGCTTTCATTGGTTCTTCAGGCGGTATCTTTTCTTGAGCACCGGCTAATTCTCTCTTCTTTGCAACCCTTTCTTCAAAACCTTGTTTAAATTTTTTAAGTTCAGCATCTCGTTGGTCAACGAGCCTATTGACCGAAGCTATCATACGCTCCGCGCATTTTATCGCCCACGCAGCAGTCTCTTTTTCCTTATCTCGTTGTCTCTGTGCCGCCGCAACAATCGCTTGCGCCCGCGCACCGTCAATTTGATCCATGCTTACAGAAGTATCAAGTGGAGCAACAGCAGGCCTAAGCCCCGTAACATCTGTTGTCAATGAACGTATCCTCGCAATATCAGCCGCCAAAGAAGTTTGTACAGAAGCGATACCTGCCGGCACAGGCCCTCTTCTTGGTGATGCTGCATTCAACGCAGCTAAAACGGCAAGAATGCCCATCACGCCTAAAGTGCCAGCACCCGCGCCAATCATAATTTTTTCACGAGCGCTCAAACCTACATTTCCCGCATTACGCCCCGCTGGGGCTGGTCCTCCATTTGGTGTATTTTTAGTCATACAATTCAAAATAATGAAGACAGAATATTATCCCTATTTTACTTCTTGTCAATCAAATTTTCCCTATCTTGCCTCACCTGTTCCACTTTTGCCGCCGTTTCAGGGAAAAAGCGTCTCACAATGCTCATAAAAGCCACGGGCAACAGAGCAAGATTCGCCAGCACCAGGAAAACCGCCAGGGCGACGGTTTGCCTCCTGACCCTGATTGAACTCTGAACAATCTCAGCCCGATCGGCAAGATCAGCTAATTCTTCATCGAGCATTTTTCGGCATCCAAAAGTTCAGCGAGCATAGTCGGCTGATCAGCAAGCAAATCCCCAAGGACTTTTGGCAGTTCCCTGCCTTCTTTTTTCTTTTCGCCGGTGTCTTTTTCATTTTCCATGTTCAGGGTAAAAAAGCATCACATGATGAGGATGCCATGGTAATGATATTTCAGCTTTTGTCAAGTCTCCTGGGAGTTTAGGCTCCAATACTCGAAACCATCTGCTCAGCCTTCGTTGGCTGTTGCGTTTATTTTTTTACCAAGCTCCTGAATTTTTGCTTCATGTTGGGTAATACTTTTTTTGAGTTCATCAGCCTTTTTTTTAAGGACCTTCACTTTTCGATCAGTCTCATCAAGATGTGCGAGAAAAAGAGGTAGTTCCGTTGAAAGCTCAGCAGCAAGTTTTTCTGAATCCTTGGAAATGTTTGGAAGCACCCGCTCGTGGACTTCCGTTTGAAAGTCCCCAAGTACCTCCCGCAGCAGAGATTTATGAACGACTGTGGACTTCGAAAGCGCAGCAAGTTTGGCAAGAAATGACGGACTTAGCTCCCGTTTGATACCTGGAATTGCGCAGAGCTGAAGAAGTTTTTTTTGGAGAATGGAAGGAGTCATCATAAGCAGTATTATGCAATCCTGATGCTAAGTGGTGTCAAATAATTCTGATTTGAAGCTACCTTTTCATTTTCTGCCCGTATCAATTGTATCAGAGGATGATTATAATATATTGGTTGTTTATCAATGGTGAGAATATTCGTCTCTTTAGAGCGTTCGATGAGATATTGTTTGAGTTTTCCATCACCCCGATCGATGATGATTGTACGTCCAATCAGAGCCTCCGTATTTCCTTCTATGAAGACCTCGAGAGCCTTTAAAAAACTTTGAGATATAAATCCCAGCCCTTTGTTTTTAATATGACTATAGTCAAGTCTCCCTGTGACACCTTTCTCTTTGAGAAGATCCATGAAGAGATTTTTCGCATTGCTGGCAATATTCTGGAAATTTCCAAAAACTTTCCGATAGAGTGCTTTTGTTTCCTCATAATCTTCACCTTTTTTTGTTTCTTCTTCGAACGCATCCAAAATATCTGTCAACAGTTGTTCAATACCTATCGCCTCAACATACCGCTCTAGAGCTTCAGGAGGATTTTTCACCAGCAAATCAAGAGGCTTTTTGAGCGCTTTTTTGGCTTCCGAAAAATCAAAGCCATCATCACCCTCAAAACCGTGCTCTTTGGTGAGTTTCTCTATCTGCTCGACCATGAGCCCAAAAATCCGCTGTGCGCTCTTCGCAATACCAGTGACTTCATTTTCTTGGAGGTCTTTGACGGTTATGGTAGCCACCATACCATCCCATTCCTGATGAAGTGCCGCAATGAGTTCGAGAATCCTATTGACCTCCGTGCACTGCTTTCGTCCTTCATGGATTTGAGGAATAAGTTCTTTCACTCTTCCTTGAAGAGTCGCAATTTGAGGATCAATCACATTT
>CAZWLI010000017.1:0-10370 GCA_964634525.1 uncultured Candidatus Peribacteria bacterium
CGCTCTGAGGCCATTGAAGCCAAGCCGAGGCAGACGATCATTTCCAATCTTCCCCACCTGCCCAATCATCTCACGGATCTGCACATCGCGGCCGTGCTTGGCAGCGCTCTCGGAGAAGGGAAGCAGATGAATGAAAAGACCATTGCTCGTGCGGTGCGAGGACTTTCCACATATTATAGAAATCCCACGGTTTCAAAAATAATCCCCGGATTGCTAGAGAAGAATTTGGTGAGAAAACTTGTAAAGAGCTTGTAGCTTCTTAGCTTGTAGCTTCTTAGGCTGTAGGAAAAAAATGTTTCCTAAAAAGCTAAGAAGCTAAAAAGCTAAATCAATGGCTCTTCAAACGCCTGATCGAGCGTTGGAGCGTTATTGGCATCACCGAAATCTCCCGCCTCATCCCACTTACTGAGAAGCTTTTCAACCTCTTTTTTTGGCGTGCAGTACGTCTTGCGAGAATGCTCAATAATTTCCGGTGTCCAGTCCCGATCGGTATTTGGGACAGAAAGAGTCTTTGCTGAGAATGCTTCGCGGATTTCACCGTTGACCGACATTTTGATATAAAACTCCCGGACGCCGAGATTGATGATATCGCGATTCGAAAAGATAGGATTATATTCTGCTGAAAGAATTCCCGCATCATCTGCCCCTACTCGAAAGCTGATCATCGAGCCAACGTTTCCAAACACCGTCTTCTGAACCTTGGTGTTGAGTTGGCCCATATATTGGTGAGCGATCGTGAGGTCGAGACGATATTTTCTCGCCTCAGAGAGGATCTCCGCGAAGGTGTCCGTGGCAAAGTTTTGAAACTCATCGATATAGAAGTAAAAGTCCTTTCGATCTTCCTCTTTGAGGTCCGCACGTTGCATGGCGGCCTGGTACATCTTGGTAATAATCATGGCTCCCATCAGTCCGGAGTTCTCTTCTCCGAGAAGACCTTTTGAAACTTTCATGAAGAGAATTTTTTCCCCATCCATAACATTCCGAATGTCGAATTTATTGTTCGGTTGCCCAATAATGTTTCGAATCATGTTCGTCGAGACCAGCTGTCCAACCTTATTCAGGAGTGGCGTGATGGCTTCAGCATCAAATTTTTCGCTCCATCCGGCAAATTCTGAAACCCAAAAATTCTTTACGACCGAATCCTGGATACGCGAGACAATCTTCTGACGATAGTTCTTGTCCGTGAGCATCTTCAGAATCGAGAGGATCGTGGTATTCGGGCTATCCAGGAGAGCGAGCGTCACGTAGCGAAGGACGTGCTCCAGGCGTGAAGACCAGTTGGTCCCGAAGAGTTTCTTGAAAATATCGATGAAGCCAATGGTGACCTGCATCTTGAACGCTTCGCCGACATTTTGGAGCGGATTGAAAGCAATGGGGAAATTGATATCAGAGGGGTCAAAAATAATCACATCTTTGAGTCGATGTTCTGGCACATATTTGAGACAGTTATCCACCAGATCACCGTGAGGGTCGAGCACGCCAACACCTTTTCCATTCATAATGTCTTCGCGGATCAGAAGCTCGAGAAGCTTGGATTTTCCCGATCCGGACTTCCCAACGCAATACAGATGCCTTCGACGATCTGAGCGCTGAATGCCAAATTCCACAAAGTGATTATGATAGTTCGTCATACCAAAGAGCGAAATGTCCGGAGTGCCTTTCTTCGGCAGGTCCATCGGAGGTTCGGATTTCTTCGCAAGCACGTGGACGATGTGCGGGACATGGTCGGAATTCGGAAGGTGATAGAGTGTCGAAATTTCTTGATTGTTCATGATGCTGCCTCCCGAGCTGGAACGGCTTCGGTACAGATCGATGAAGGACTTGCCCGTGGAGACACCACCCGAGCTAAAGACCTGAACATCCGTCTCGTTGAACTGATAAAAGCTGTTGATGACCGCGGTGAGCTTTCTCTGAGCGCTTGCGGGATCTTTGTCGATGTAGGCGCAACGAATGCTGACTTCGAAAGGTTCGTAATGAAGCTTCGCCGTGGCAACTTCTGCTCGACGATCCTTAATGGAGTGCTCCGTACTTCCTCTCATCCAGTCGCGAACATGAAAGGTCTGTCGGACCTTCGCCATACGCATCGTCATGTTGCGATTGAAGTGATAAACGGCGGTTTTTTCACGGGGACTCACGTTGATCTGCACCCAGATCTGCTCTCCTGAGCCAACTTTCGAAATCACGGAAAAGAGATTAGACTGGCTGTCCTCGGCAAAGTGCTCGTAGGTTTTGATGCTGTAGGCATCGGAAAATCGAAGTCCGAGCGTGGTACCCGCTACGAATTGTTTCTCGGAAACAATCGTCTGCGTGTAGTCCTTCGTTGGTTTGATTTCGCAGTCCGGATAGGTCGAATACAGTAGCCCTTCCATCGTTTCCAGTAGCTCATCGGACACTACGACATAGCAGTAGGTATACTGTTCATAGCCAAAGTATTCCAGGCTAAAATGCCCATGGTGCACCATATTGTGCAGGTTCTCGAGAAGCTCATTGAAGAGATTCTCTTTTTTTGGATTTTCCGCCGTCCCCTGAGGGACGACAACGTGGAGATAGTGAAGTTTTGAGCTACTCATAGCGTATTTTCACACAAAAAGATACTACACGATCTGTCAATTATAGCATAAAATGGCGTTTTTAGCATCGCTATATCACCGTTTCAAGATAGCACTTCTCACAATACACCTGTTCAGGCCGATCTGGCCTGTAGCTCGTTTCGATCCCTTTTTGGCATTTCTGACATGTTCGTCGGAAGAGTTTTCGAGGGTTACGAAGACTCGCTCGTTGCTTATTTCTACAGAAGAAGCAGTTTTTGGGTAATGCAAGATGCTGAGCCTTGTGAAAGCGGTATTCTTGATCAATAATCTTATAGTTTTTTTTGCAGTCCTGGCAGACGAAGAGTTTTTGGATTATTTCCCCTGAAGCATTCTCGACACGCTCAGGGATTTCTCCTGTTGCCGGCAGAAATTCCTTTTTGCCGTCCTCCTTCCAGCGACTTCCCATAGCGGCCGCTTGTTCCTTTGCGATGGGAAAATACTGTTGCGCAAGGGTTTCGTTGTAAGCAAAATCCGAAAGATTCATGGGGAAGAATTCACCCCACTCACCGGTTGATGTCATATGCTCGATAATTTTGGGAAGGAGTACTTCGTACTTCTCCTTGGAGTACTGTTTATTCAAAATGCAGTAATTTTTTTTGTTCAGGCCTATACATCCGAAGGAATTCCCCACAAGTTCGGAAAACATACAATAAAAGATATCATGACAATTCGGCAGTGCAATAAAGGAAAAAAGCACGTTCATGCCCTCGTATCCAGCCGCGATCGTTTCGTACATCAGCTCCACGCCATCCCCCACCTCATCGCAGTCCATACAATCCTTTGCCGATCCAAAGGATCTCGTGTGGTATTTACAATCCCAAAGCTGCATGGAATCAAAACAGTATTCGGAATTTTTTGAGGAGATCAAATAATCCCCTGTGACGTTTTCATTTTGAATACCATGCATGAAACGCTGCGGGAACTGAACTTTAAACTTTTTCCAATCGTCCTGATAGCGACCAAGATCAGCGTGATTGCCGAGGCTCTTCATCAATTCTTCGTACTTTTCTTTCGGAAAAGGGCGATTGAAGATATGAAATTCCTTGTTCTTGAGGTTGCTGCACATGAAGGAATTCTTCACGCCGATGCAGTTTTTGAGATAAGCGCTCTCGCTGCAATTCTCGCAGTCCTGAGAGAAGAAAAGTCGATAGCAGTTCGTGCAGTCGACGCTTTCGTAGCACAGTTCAGAGTGTTTTACGCGATAGACATCCATGCAGTCCTTCGAATTATTGACACTGTAGGAAAAGGAACAGTCACGGTTGTAGTCGGAATCAAAGATCATGTAGCAGTTTTTATTTTTTCCCGAATAATTTGTGTAGTCTGAATTTTCATCAAAAGAATGTCCTCGAATCAATGTTGGCCGGGGGACAACCTGCATCAAAGCCCTAAATTGTTCAAAAAAAGGCCTGCTAAAATCGTAGTCTCGTCCGTAGGAGGTCGGATCAAAATCATTGCTGATGAATTCCTCCAGACTGTAGACCGGAAAGGGTATGGCGGCACCGTAGCAGCTGATCATATCTTTCCCCGTTTTGCTGCATTTTCGTTTAGAGAGATTGAGTTGATTCTCAAAAGATAAACGTCGCTGCTGCCGACAAGCTGGGCACAATGTTGGTTCTGGAAGGTGGTATTTCTTTCCGCCAATCGAAGGGGAGATTTTATTATAAAATGTCCGATCATGATCGGTCACTTCGAAGGGTGATTGGCATTTCTTACAGGAGTTGGTCATAGTTTAGCCGTAGAGATGCGCTCGGTAGCAGGCTTCGCAGACAATTTTTTCCGGGTGATCTACCGGGGTCGTGGAGAGAGTTTTTTCTCCACAGCGAAAACAGCTTCGATTGAGAAGTCGAAGCGGATTACGAAGGCTCATGCGCCAGCGGTGACGGGCCTCCGGATGTAAGCGCGGCAGGGGGATATTGAGACTGCGATAGAACAGAAGTTCTTTGGCCATGATGCGAAAGGGTTTGCTGGTCTCGCTGCAGACGATAGGCTTGCTGAGTATCTCATCTGCAATTTCCGAAAGATTATCCGGAAGTTCGGCTGCCAAGATGCTCCCTTCGAGCTCAGGGTTTTTCTGCTCTTGTTCGGCCCATCGGTAGCCAATCTGCAGGGCTTGATCACGCTCAAGGGGGAAGAAGTCTTGAGCTGCCGTTTCATTGTAGGCAAAGGGAGAGAGCGAAGGCGGGAAAAATTTTCCCCACTCACAAGCCTGCCCTGAGCCTGTCGAACGGGTTTTTTGCATGTGCTCGATGATGCTTCTCGCCACGGTACGATAGTCTTCCTTTGAATATTGCTTGTTGAGGATGCAATATCTCTTCTTCTTGAGCCCGATGCAGCCAAAGCAGTCTTGGCTGGACTGTACGCTGTCGCAGTAATAGAGATTGGAAGAAAAATATGTGTAGTTACAGAAGGCAATCATGTTCGACCCTCTCGACACCACGCTGCGGTAGACCATCTCACAGCGAGGCCAGCCTGCGGAGTAGCATGTGCCGACATCCTTCGAGTCGCCGAGTGAAATGGAGTTTACCCCATCCTCATTCGTCTGACCGTCGAAGCAATTCACACAATTCTTTGAGTCCAGCAGGTGATCTCCAGTACTGTTTTCGCAGTTGATCAGATGCACTGCGCGATGGACGGCATTTTTTCGAAGCTCCATAAATTTCTCTTTCGCTTTTTGATAGGTGGTAAACGAGCCATTAAAAAGTTCCTTCTTCATGGTTTCAAACTCCGCTGGCGTGACGGGCTTGTTGAAGACGCGGTATTCGGCATTGATGAGATTGGCGGAGAAGAGGCAGTGCTTGCAGTTTTGCAGCTGAAAAGAAAAATGACAATCGGCGCTGTCCTTCGCCTCTTGCAGGCACACGCATTCGTAGCAGGCCTCCAGATCGGTGCTGTCGTAGCAGCGCGTGGAATTATTCGTGTAGGCACAGTCCAGAAGATCATGATCGTTCACGACCCAGTAGGAGTAGTGGGTGTCTTCGCATTTGGCCACCAGCGAATTTAAGAAGCAGTTTCTAGAGTTTCGAATGTGACTGTTGTAGTCACAGTTCTCCGAGTTGAAGACGGATGTCCCCTCTCTCGGCACGACCTTCTGAAGTTCGGCAAATTGTTCGAAGAAGGAGCGGTTAAAATCAAAATCTCTGCCGTATTCGGTCGCATCCCAGCTGTCTCCCCACCAGATGGCATTTTTGTACACTTTGAAGTGACTCTCTGGTCGATAGGCGCTGATAATGGCTTCTCCCGTGGCATCGCAGGCTCTGCGGTACAGTTTCCATTCGTTTCGAAAGGCCATCAGTTCGCGAAATCGTTCTTCGGGACAGAGCTCTGGCGGTGGCACGCCAAATCGAGTACAGAGCTTGAGTTCAAGGTCTGTCACTTCGTAGGTCTTTCCTGTCCGGGCACAATGGAGAGTTTGGGGCATGCGATAGGATTCAGTTCATAGATATTTTTTGAGGATTATCACACTCTCTCGAGTTCTTTCAAATGCTCTCTTGCCATCCTCCTTTGTTACTTTCCCTACTTTCGTGGGGTATCGAGAGGCCATATAAAGCTCGTCGAGTATTATGAAGGTATTCTTCAAATACATCTTATCGTCATCCGAAATGGGTGTATTGATAAGAATATTTTTGAGTTTATGAATGTATTCGATTTCTTGATTATCTTTTAGCATGATAGCCTTCAAATATTTTTCCAGAGCATCATGGCAATGAAAAATCACATGCCCTGGATAGGCATCGCTATCGAGAAGCGCCTTTGCTGAATTACAATCCTCATCGGCATACCTTACCCATTCTGTGAAATCAGCTTCTTTCATAGAGGATTTTTCCTTTGGTAACAATGTCTCTGTACATGGTGCTTCCTGAATCTAACTCCATTTCCAGCTCTTTTTTGTTATAGACAATTGTGTCGACTGGCGTTGGAAATTTTTCTGGATTAATGATCCGAGACACATCACAGCCTCGAAGATATGGCCTTTTTCTCGCCCCCTTCTTCAAAATGAACAAATCATAATCGCTCCAGGGTTTTGGCTTTCCCCAAACCCGAGACCCAAAAAGAATGATTTTATCGGGTCGGTAATTCTTCACAATTGCCTCAGTAATTTGTTTGAGTTCTTTTGACATAGATATGCTATTTGACCCCATTGTATCTCAAACATGCGACCTCGCATACCATTTCTCAGAAGAGAAACCTCTCTTGAATGTCGTTCATTTCCTCTCGCTGACCGCTTTTATAATGATCAATTCAATCATTTTACTCATGCTCATTTTTTTCTTTTTGGCAAAAGATCTTAGCCATTCCTTAAGATCAGGAGGAATCGTAACTGAAAATTTAATACGCTTCATGAAAGATAACAGTCATCAATACTATACGCTTTTAGTACAGCTGCTCAAGATAACACCTCTCACAGGTCACCTTCTCCGGCCGTTCAAGAGCGAAGCTTGTTTCGAAAGGTGCCTGACACTTTTCGCACTTTCGCTTCCAAAGCTTTCGAGGATTTCTTCTGCTGAGACGGTCGAGATAGCGCTGCTCTGGGCACATTCTGGGGATCGGAAGATTCATGGTGCGATAAAAATCGAGTTCTTGTTTGATGACCTTGTACGGCCTTGCGGTTTTTTCACAGATCAAAATCTTGCCAATGATGTCGTCTGTTACGGCCTTAATGTCGAGCGGTGGGTCGTACTTCGGTCCCTGATAGTGAGTCAGATCCAAGGTCTCTTCCCACTTCCAGCCTTTCTTCAGCACATCTTCTCTCCTCATTGGATAGTAATCCCGCGCCATAGTTTCGTTGTAGCCGAAGGGTGAGAGTGAGGTGGGGAAAAACTCTCCATACTCACCAGTCTTTTTCATGTGTTCAATGATTTTCGGGACGAGAGCCTCGTATTCTTCCTTCGTGTATTGTTTGTTCAGAATGCAGTATTTTTTTCTCTTCAGCCCAACGCATCCAAAACAGTTTTCACAGTAAAAACACAGGCTGCAATAGCTGCAGTACTTATCAAACCAACAGCTTTCATTGAAGCGGTGCATGTAGTTGCTCTCGCTTCCACAGGCTTCGACCACCAGCTCGGAGTGATCGTCGTTGTCCACGTCGTAGCAATCCTTCAACTCGGTTGCGCTAGAAACGTAGCTGCAGTCTTGAATTCCTGTCACCTCAAAACAATGCTTGGCATTTTTGCAGTTGTAGTTGTAGTCGCCGGTGGAATTTTCGTTGTTCACTCCGTGGGTGAAGCAGCGAATGACCGTAGCCTTTTGTTTCTGAAAGTTTTTGAGCAGCTTTCCAACATCCTTCAACAGTTCGGGAACGATTTTTTTGTATTCTTCTTCTGAAAATTGCTTATTACCAATGCAGAATTTCTTATTGTGAAGTCCGAAGCAGGCGAAGCAATACTGACAACCCTTCATATCGAAGCAAAAGCTGCAGTCGGAGCAGCCGCTGGAGTTCTCCACCCAGGCACAGCGATAGCAGGTCTCGCTGTCGATGGTTTCGTAGCAGAGCTCGCAGTTTGCCAGATTACTGCAGTCGCAGATATCTCGATTGTTCCAGCAGCGATTGGAATACAGGGAATTTTCGTTTTTTCCAGAGGTGAAGAGCAAATAGGAATTTTTATTTCCCACCGCATAATTGCAATATTCACTATTCTCATGCTGCGTGTTGATGAGACTTATTCTCGGAACTGCTTTCAAGAGTTCGCCAAACTGTTCGAAGAAGGTTCTTGAGAAGTCAAAATCGCGTCCGTATTCCAAAGGATCCCATTTATCAGACCACCACTCATCCTGATGAAAAACCTCGAATGGCTTCCCAGCGGAGTAAAGAGAAATAATCTGTTTGCTGGATAAATCACACTTGCGATGGTAGAAGCTCCGTTCATTACGCCAACTTAATCGCCTCTGCTGACGACAAGCAGGGCACAGCGTCGGCTCAGGAACCTTTACTTTTTCATAAAATGCGAGGTCATCTAGGGAAATTTCGAAGTGTGTCGAACACTGTGGACAGGTTTTCATAGGGATTGCTGGTTCAGCCCGCCTGAGGCGGGTGTCCTGAACCATAATGACTTGCTATTTGTATACCTTTTCTGGATCAAGACCTGCCTGTCCGGCAGGCAGGCAGAGCCTTGATCCAGCAGCTTTAGAAGACTTCGCTGACGTAACACTTCTCGCAGTACACCTTCTCCGTCCTCTTCGGATCATACGTTGACTTCATCGAAGCAGAACACCTCATGCAGGTCCTCTCGAATACTTTTCGAGGATTTCTCAGCTTGAGCCTTTCATCATATCTCTGATCCGGACATTTTCGTGGGAGTGGAATCCCCTGCTGTCGATAGAAAGCCAGCTCCTGCTTCATGATCTTGTAGGGCTTTCCGGAAACCTCGCATTTAAGAATTTTTGTGACGATGTCATCTGACACCTCAGCAATGTTGTCCGAAATATTGCAGTCCGGACCCTGGTAACTGGTATCTTGCTTTTCCTCTTGCCAGTTCCAGCCTTTTTTTAGCACTTCTTCTTTCGTCATCGGATAGTATTCATTGGCCAGTGTGTCATTGTAGCCATGTGGCGAGAATTTGACGGGGAAAAACTGGCCCCACTCAGCAGCCTGCCCGCCGTGGCGGGTTTTCTTCATGTGCTCAACAATCTTCGGCACGAGCCTTTCATACTCTTCTTTCGTATACTGCTTATTGAAAATACAATATTCTTTTTTCTTCAGTCCGGCACATCCAAAGAGGTTTTTTGAGTGGTAAATCTGGTCACTGTACAGGATATCACTGGAGTGGAAGACATAGGTTCCGAAGGCAATGTGATACCCCTCAATTGTCCCGAGAATTTCGTAATTGAGTTGAGGTTTTACATAAATATTCGAGCAGTTAAAACAGTCCTTTGCCTGAACACCAAGCCAGACATTTTGACAGTCTTCACTGTCATTCATGTCATAACAGTTGTTGCAGTTACGAGAGTTCTGAATAAAGTCACCGGTACAGTTTTCCGAACTCACCATATTCGCAAACTTGTGAATCCGTTCGAGTTTTTGTTTTTTCAGCAGCTTCCTTGCTTGCTCAAAATTTTGATGAGAGCCCATGAATTCACTCACCCTTTTCCCATACTCTTCCTTCGAGAGCGGCTTATTCATGAAGTGATACTCTTTGTTGCTGAGATTGGTACAGAGAAAACAGTTTCGGCATCCCGTAAGATTTTCTGAAAAATAGCAGTCCGAACAGTTGCTGCTGTAGCCCACAGAGATGCAGTGATAGCATTTGTAAGCGCTGAAGCATTCATAGCAAAGCTGTGAATCGTAGAGATAACTACAGTCGACGGAATCTTTACAGTTTTGCAGGAGCTTTCCGTAGAAGCAGTCCTCACAGTATTCTGAGGAATTAATGAGATGGCAATTTTTGCAGTAGCCGGTTCCGGATGTGTACGGACTATTTTCGTTTCCCAGAGAAATGAGGGCCACTCGGGGTACGTCCTTTTGAAGTTCCGCAAACTGTTCGAAAAATGGTCGGCTAAAGTCAAAATTTCTCCCATAGCTCATCGAATCCCAAGCATCACTATTCCATTCTTCCTGGGAATAGATCGTATACGGTTTTCCCCATGGAGGCTCTGGCTGATACAAGGAAATCACGGGCTTCCCTGATTTATCTGACTTCCTGTGGTACAGAAATCGCTCATTTCGATGAGCGGTCCTCATCTGGTTCCTACATTCCGGACACTCCGTAGGCTCAGGCAATTCGATCTTGGTTGATACATACTGAAATTCCATCTTTTTGAGGAAGGCTTTCTCATCAGAACTGA
>CAZWLI010000018.1:0-41288 GCA_964634525.1 uncultured Candidatus Peribacteria bacterium
CGCCATGGGAAATACGGCGCCGTTCGCCAGCAGTCCGATCACTGCTGCGAGCCAACCAGCAATCCAGCCAACCAGCCCTCCACAGGCGGGCAGGCAACCAGCCAACCAGACTTTCAAGGGCTCTGCAGAGATCAAAAATCCTTTTGTCGACGTGACACCACAGACCAAATACTTTGATGCCATCATGAAGATAGAGCAGCTGGGCCTCATGAAAGGCAGCAACGTTGAAATCGGCACAATCTTCGAACCCGAACGCAAAATGGACCGCGCGCAATTTGCAACCGTCATGATGCGCCTGAAGAATATCTTCTCCCTCACGGCCGATGAGAGCATCACGCCCGAAGCCTGCATCTTCTCTGAAGTCGACCCTCTCGAGTGGTATGCCGAGGCCATCACCGAAGCCTGCCAGGATGGCCTCGTGAAAGGCTATCCGGATCACACCTTCCGGCCAACCGTGCTCGTGAACTACGCCGAAGTGCTTGCCGTCGTGATCCGAACTATCGCAACATTCGACCCCGTCGTCACTGACGAACTGCATCGACAGGTAGCGATGAGGAGCAGCGGGCGCGGAGCGTGGTATGACCCCTTCATCGACGTTGCCCTCGATCTTCGTATCTTGAGCAAAGAAGCGGATACAGAAATGAGTGATCGCCAGCCCTGGTCGCAAGCGCCTCGCGCCTGGGTGGCGGACGTCATCGTCCGCATGGTCGAGGCAACCCAAGCTCAACCGTAATTTGGGCCTCGACATCCTTCACCCCCGAGATCTTTTGCCGTAAAGCTGGCCATTTCTTATTGAAATAACTTATATTTTAGTTTATCATGTATATATAAAACATAAGTTTATATTTACATGTTTTCCCGGTTACAAGATTTCACCGGCAGGGGGTAAGGAAAGCTGAAGTTCAGAAAATCCCTCAGCTTTTGGATGAAATTCACTGGCTTATCACCAATACGAAACATTCCTTTATTCTCTGCGGATCGAGCGCTCGGAAGCTCAAGCGGGGAGGGGCGAATCTTCTCGGCGGAAGGGCTCTTCGATATGAACTCTTTCCCCTTGTCTCGGCAGAGATTCCTGATTTTGACCTGATCCGTGCCCTCAATCATGGTCTCCTTCCTCGCCATTATCTCGCGGAGGATGTGAAAGGACTCCACGAAGCCTATGTTGGAGACTATCTTCGTGAGGAAATTGCCGCTGAAGCTCTGACGAGAAATATTGCCGGCTTTGCCAGATTTTTGGAAGTGGCGGCCCTGAGCAATGGCGAGATGATCAATTTTCACAACATTGCCCGTGAATGTGGCGTTAGTCTTCCGACAGCGAAAGCCTATTTTCAGATTTTGGAAGACACGCTCCTCGGTCGTTTCCTTCCGGCGTATCGGAAGAAAATGAAACGACGGGTTATTCGATCGCCAAAGTTCTATTATTTCGATGTCGGGATCGTCAATTTTCTTCTGAAACGCGGGCGCATGGAGGCCGGTGGGGAAATTTTCGGGAAGGCTTTTGAGCATTTTATTTTCCAGGAACTGACGGCTCACCGTGAATATACGAAACTTCAGTATCCTTTGAGTTTTTGGCGGACAAGCTCGGGAATAGAGGTGGATTTTGTGCTGGGAGATGCCGAGATCGCCCTGGAGGTGAAAGGAACGCGAGAAGTCCAACCACACCAGCTGAAAGGACTTTTGGGTTTCCAAGAAGAGTGTCGACCTCGTCGAAGCATCGTCGTTTCTCTTGATCCCCGCCCCCGTCGATCTGGAGATATAGAAATTCTTCCCTGGCCAATATTTTTGCAGGAGCTTTGGAGTGGGAAGATCATGGGATGATGATCCCACAACGCATTTTTTTGCGAGCAAGCCTGACTCATTGCCTCACGAGGAAAAAAATGGTGTGATCTATCCAATTATTCTTCTTTTTTTGATATGGTCTCCAATGATTTCTTCCATTCCCCAGGCAAGATGTGGCTCGTGGGGCTTTTGATCGTGGCCATTGTGTCGGGTGGTGTCGCCTATCAGCCGAAATTGCTGAAGGGGCTCAAGGGGCAAGTGCTAGTCGCTAACCCTTGCGGTAGCGCTCCAGCATCTTCCGCTTATCTGATTGCAAGTAATCCAGATCTGAATTTTTTTCAAAATCCGACGCTTACCGTGAATGTTGTCCCAGGCTGCACCATCTATTCCGTGAGTTTTAATTCGTCACCAATCGATGCAGCGCCTTATACAAGGATCACACTCAACGGAAAAATTGTCACCGTTACTGTCCAAGTAGATCCTTCTTTCCTTTCAGGGAAAAACACTGTTTCCTTCAGCACCCAAGGAGATCTTGCAGATACCGTGGTGGTTGTTGTCACCGACAAAAATGGTACTGAGCATACTGTAACCTTTTCAAAAAATCCGACATCATCTGGCGATGCTGGAGCAGGAACAAGTGTCTTGAGGTACGATACCCCGAAAAATGCAGTCGTAAATAAAGAATTTATCGTATCACTCAAATTCCTAGCTGATACTGTCCAACTTCTAAGATTTTTTCCCCGTACTGGTAAAAATGCAGAGGATTGGGGTCATCCGCTGAATTATCCAGAAGAATATGAAATTACAAATGCGACAGTTGATGGAGTACCAGCAGTAGTTAAGTATTCAACTAGTCCCGATTTCGGATCTCGTGCTGAGTTAACCCCACCGCCGAACAACAGTGCTAAAACCTTGACCATCGTGATGAAGGTGAAGAAAGAAGGAACTTTATGGATTGGACAGGGGACGGGAGTAGGAACGAACTCCAGCTATGAGACAGATGCTGATCCCATTCCCATCACCGTGGCGAATGAAGTAAACGGTGGGGGAAGTGGCACCGCCACTGGTACCGGGACGGGTACGGGAGGAACAACAAGTGGCGAGCAAAATAATACGGTGACTAAAGAAGATCTTGAAAAAGAAGTTAAGAAAATCCTTGAAGATACAAACAAAGATAAGAAAGAAGGGGAAAAACTCAAACTCCACGGAGCAGCGGTTTTAGAAGACGGAACCATAATCATTGTTCTGCAACCGAACACTATTCCTGCAGGGGAGAAAGTTGATGAGGCAGGGACTATAAAATATGCTCCTGGGGTATTCTTGGTTTACATTGGGAAAAAAGGGGACGTAAGAAAGGCTGAAGATCGTGTAGCCTTTGGGAAAGGATTTAGGGGTTCTCAAACTGAAATCAGTGTTGGTGCCCTTGTAGATAATAAATTATATTTTTTAGAAATTTATCTTGATCCTACGAGGGGGACCCCAAATAGGATTTCTGGAGAAAAAGAAAATCAGCAATTAAAAATAAAAATATCTATTCCTGAAAGTTCAACTGGTAGTTCTGGTGCCGGCGCAGGCGCCGGGGGAGCAGGCCCGAATCAAAACAGCGATCTGCCAACCCGCCAAATCTTCGTGACGAGCGATACCTCCACGCCCAACCAATTCCGAGGCTATCCCTTCATGGATGCCCTCTGCGACAAGGTGGCGAATGATGCGGGAGTGAAGCACAGCCCAGGAGCTCAGGGCTGGCTTGCGCTGGTGAGCAGCAAGGTTGAGCCGAAGCGTGTGGCGGCGGATCTCCTGAAAGACGGTGTGATGTACACTCGCGTCCCGAGAACAGCTCCTGCTCAGACTCCAAAAGATGCGAGAGATCCGGAAGAGATGGGGCGTGTGGACATTGGAAAAAAAGCTGACATCCTCAGTGGAAAGGCTTCGAAGTCCGTGCTCGCAACGGAAAAAGGAAAGAGTCCTGGCGAGACTGGACTTCCCTTCTATTATTTCAAAGACCTGAAAGGTCTTGCGAATAATGGCCAAGCCTGGACCGGATCGAGCCCAGACGGCCAGCCCAATGGGAGGGATTGCGGAGGTTGGAGCTCCGATCAGGGCGCGGGAACCTATGGCAATGCCGATGGTATTCCGGATCTTGTCGGCAAGGATCACAATGACTGTACGAACAAACAACCTCTCTACTGCGTGGAGCAGGATGGGGTGACTCCGGCTGCTGTCAACAGCCCGATCACCCAAGTTCTGGTGGCAAATCAACCGACCACAGTAACCCCTCCAACAGGAGGAACAATCATCGGAATGACCATCACCCCAACCAATGCCCCTGCTGCGGGAGAAAAGCCGGGTATTTATTATACCGAATACAAGAAGCAGCCAACCGGGGAAACAGTTCCAAGCAATTCAAGATTCGTATCGGGATTTGATGTTTCACTTCCTGGTGTTGACATCAAAGAAGGATGTATGACGATCAAAGTCTACGAAAAAGATTTTCCCGGGACCATTGAACGCAATTTTGCTATACGTCACACAAGAAAAGATGGAACTCAAGAATGGCTGAACTGGGCTGATAAGGGAATTGTGACCGATGCTGGAGGCGTCTATCACAATATTGAAGTATGTTCTTCGAGCTTCTCGCCGTTCTCCATCTACTCTGTTCCCGATACCAAAAATCCAGATTCGAACACTCCTGCCGTAACCCAACCCGCCACAACCATCCAGCCAACAACCAATAATCAGCAACCAGTAACCGCTCAACCAGCCGGCGGCGTGAGCTATGGCGCCATTGGCAACAATTCTCCGGCAAGTTCTGCGGCCTCTTCCGACTCTTCGACAGCGACTGCACCATCTTCAGCGACTACCCCATCAACCACAAAATCTTCGGCTTCCAACGTGACGCAGGAGAAAGCGGTACTGAATGAAAATAAATTGAAGGAGTCTACAACCGTGCAAGAAAAAATCGCCTTCTCGGACGTGGGCAGCAAGAGTCCGTACAAAGCGGCCATTCAGAAGGTCGCGGAGAAGGGCATCATGACCGGCAGCCGCGATCCCCTGAAGCCAAGCCAGAAGCTCTTCAAAGAAAACAATGCGCTCAATCGCGCCGAACTGACCTCGATCATTATCCGCTGGCTTTTCCCCAACCATGGAAGCCCATCAAAAACTCAAGCCTGTATCTTCAAGGATGTCGACCTGACGGCGTGGTTCGGAGACTTCGTCTTCAAAGCCTGTGAAGAGAAGCTCGTGAAAGGCTACACCGACCAGTCCTTCCGCCCCGAGAGCTCGGTGAATGTGGTCGAGGCGCTCAAGATCATCGTGGAAGCCGGCGCACGATTTGCCCCCCAGACCATCGGCGCTTCGCTGAAGCAAAAACTGAACGCTCAAAAAAGCACGGACCAGTGGTACAGCGCCTATCTGCGAACAGCTGAGAAGAGTGGCCTCCTCAGCTCGGCTCAAGTTGGGGCCGTGAAGAAGAATCCCTCTGCTGCTGCCAGCCGCGGATGGGTCGCGCAGATGATCGCCAATATCCTTTGATTCCTAACCAGCTAACTAGCTAACAAGCCAAGAAGCTAACAAGCTAACCCCCTCTCCCCCATGCCCCGCTATTCCCCCCCTCCGCGTCCTTCTTCTTCGCGAATGTGGGTTGTCGTGCTGATCATCCTCATCGCTGTTGGCGCCGGATGGTACTTCCGCGCGCAGCTCGGACTGAATCTCAAGTCCAGCATCACGACTCTTCCTCCTCTCTTCAGCCAGCAGGTGAGGGTATCCAATAATCTTGCTGTCTTCGATCAAGATACCAAAGCCAGCAATGCGGCGTTTTTACGAAACATTTCTTTCAACAATGGTGAGGTGGTGAAAGTTTCCGTACAGGAAGTATTGCCTCCATCAGTGCTTCCCGGGATGCCGATTCGAGCGCTCTCCATCACCTTCGAAAATGCGAAGGGTGAGAAGATTGAGGCCAACAGCACCGTAACCCTCAGTGTTGTAGCAGAAAAAATTTCTGATCCCGGCCTGATCAAACTCTATCACCTGGGAAAAAAAGGATCCGAGACGCTGAATATCGTGAAGGCGGACAGAAATCTGAACTTTTGGGATTTTACTTTTCAGCCGACTGAACTGCCCGCCACTCCCCTGCCGACCGGACAGACAGGCAATGGCCTCTTCGTGCTTCTGAAGCTGAGCGCCGCTCCGCAGGCTATGCCTGTAGCCACTGCGCCTGTGGTCGGGCTCAGTCCTCCACCCATGATGAAAAGTGCTGCGCCTTCGCCAGCGCGTGAGAGCCTGCGTGAAAAGAGGCTCAAGAAAAGCAAATAGGCGATGCGAATAAATTCCCCCCTCTCCAGCTCCCCCGCGGACGGGGTGAATTGCGTTCTGTATTCCTAAACCCTGCCTGTCCGGCAGGCAGGCCTATACCCTAAACCCTCTTTTCGGTGCCTGCGCCGGCGCTACCCTCTACTCTGTCGAGAGCTTGCGACACATCGGCCTCTTCGACTCAGATTTTTTCCTAAACTACGAAGACAGCGATCTCTCGCTCCGGGCCCTGGTGAATGGTTGGCGAATAGCGCACTGCCCCTCTTCGATCGTGTACCACAAAAGCCAAGCTTCCCAAGTTGGAATACTTAGGCCTCAAACAATGAGCTAAAGTTTTCAAACTCACTAACCATTACAAAAAGTAAACGCTGGAAGAGGAATCAGCCATCATGGATATCCGTGTATTGGAAATATTTGAAAGCAATCCGGTCCGGATGAAGATAATGACGAGACTTTGCCTCGAAGAGTCAGCAAATATCATCGATTCGGAAATCCGCATCATGATAACCAAAACGATGTTTCAGAACATAATCTTGTAGGGCAGCCTGACGGAGCGGTGGCAACTCAAATTGTTGCCCCAGCACTCCGGCTCTCGCCTGTTCGACAACTGGTCGAAGATACCGCTCCATCTCAACCTGAAACTTAAGAAAATCAGCTATAAACTCTGGCGTATCTTTTTTATCCGAAAAGTATTCCGTTTGTGCTGTACATTCGATACGAAAACCATCGTTTTTTCCAGTAATTTTTACCTTGTGCCACCAATATGGAGGACGATTCACCAGAAGTGTGAAACTTTTATCATCAAGTGGCCCAACTTGGAGGTCGTGATCGTCCAGGGAAATGATTTCTGGAAATGTCGATCGTTCCGACAGCTTGAGCAGCATGCGAGCCGCATCCGGCAATGTTGTTGCTGTTCCCAAAAATTTCATGAGATGCCGCTCGATATCTGCTTTTTCACGCTTCGTTGCATACGAAAAAAAATCCACCTTTGCTTGTCCTGAGACGACTGTGAGCCGAAGCTCTACAGGTATAGTTCCCCATTGAAGTGTCGCTTTCATTTCCTGAGGGTCCTTGAGCAACTCAAGTTTTTTCAGGAGCGATCTTTTTCGACTTTCCTCTCGCTGCTCCAGAGATCGTCGAATCTCCGCTGCGGCATGGTCTCTCGCCCACCATCTCGAGCTTCCAAATCCTTCCGGGTGGCAGTAATACCATTCATAATGCCCACCTTCTTTCACGCGCATCAATCCACCACATTCGATGACGCGTCCCATCTCCGGAACAGCAATATCTTTTTCCCCTGAAGAAATACTTTTTCTCAATTGATCAAGATCTGCATGCTCGCCAAGGATGTTAAAGATTTGAGGATCGTCGCAAGACAAAGGGTGCAAAGCAACGAGCTCCCCTTTTTGTGCTTTCTGCTCAAAAACTTTTTGCGGACCTACAAAATATTCCCCCGTACATTCCTTCAAGTTCCCGTTTTGGTCATAGCGAAACCAATACTCCTTTTGACCATATTGCACGCGAAACAGCTGAGGGTCAAAGGACTCAGTTCCAGCTTCTCCTGTTTCAGAAAAAACGAGTTTTGTAGCGCTATATTCATCATCGGCACGCACTGGGCGTCCGTCTTGGGATTCCATTTGATGATGAGTGATACGAAGAGCTTGATACAGCGATTGAGAAGACGGCAATTCTGCAACATGCTCAAGAGCGATTCCCTCCATATCCGCTGAAACCGTGAGCCCAAGTTGATGGGCAATAGCATATTTCCAGACCTCCTTTTTTGCTTGAAAAAGAGGATCTGTTTTAAGATCTCTTGGCAACAAAACCCTTTCACAAGGATAATGGCCTTGCTTCATCTGAGCTTGCGCCTCTTTCCATCTCAGTTGATGTGGTGACATGCTTTTTTCCATATCCGAAGCTGGTTCAAAATCAAACAACCTCATCAGTCTATCATCCGAACCTCCAATAGGAATAAATTCTGGCATAGCATGAGATTAGCGAGTGGCAAAAGCTCCAACCTGGTCTAATTCAGATTCCAAAGCTACTCCCGTCGCAAGATTCCCGATATCTTCCGGCAAGAGAGCAAATTTTGGATCGATACGAGAAGTATTTGATTGGGCAGCTCGAAGCTGACTGACCCTGTCTTCTAACTTGGCTGTAATTTTGCGAGCTCTATCTTGAGGCGAAAGTTCTGTCACAGGAGCAAAGATAGCGTCCCAATCAGGAGCTTCCGGGTCTTTTGAGTCTGGCATATTTTACAAAAAAATCTTTATCATTATACCATGCTTCAATAGATCCCTAAAAAACGGTTGACATTATTGGCATAGTTATTATATACTATAATATTATAATTAAAAATGTCAATTAAACGCCCACCTCTCGACTCATCTGCAGAAACAAAGGGTGAATCATCATTCGATAGCCTCAGAGAATTTTTCAGAGGATGTCTTCTCGGTGGAGCCGTAGGCGATGCTCTGGGAATGCCAACGGAAAGAGGCCCCTCATTGCAAGCAGGACAAACCATTGAAGAAGTATTTGGAGGACGGGTTACAACATACGAATCCAGTCCTAATCCAGCTTTTGGATTAGAAGCAGGGCATTATACGGATGACACCCAAATGACGATTGCTGTAGCTGAAATACTTATCAAAGGCCGAGGAGCTTTTGACAAACAAATGTTCTTTCAAAAACTGCTTCGCATGGCAGAAGCTGAGGAATTCCGAACGATTGGCCCCACGCTCGCCAGGGTCATTAAAAGCATCGTTCGCCAGGGTATCGAAGCGACTCTTCAGCAGAATGTGAGAGGTACTTATCCAAGTAATGGAGCTGCCATGCGAACAGCGCCGGTTGCTCTCCTGTATTACTGGGATTTAGAAAAATTAAGAGAAGTAACGATACAAGTAGCAGAGTCAACTCATGCCAATCCTTCATCTCTTGCTGGAGCCTGTGCTATTTCTTTTATGATTGCCACTCTGATCAGGGAAAAAGGAAAAATAATTGATGCGATAGCATTTCGAGAGGGACTTGTATCTTTTATTACCCCCATTGATCCAGCTCTCGCTTCAATGATCAAAGAACAAAGACAAGGTCATGGTAATGAATGCTCAGTGGAAGATACGATTCCAGAAATCGTAAATCGTTTTTTAGAAAACCCAAATGATTTTCGATCTGGAGTCCTGGACGAAGTAAATTCAGATGGTGATACCGATACAAAAGCATCTTTAATAGGACAACTCTTGGGAATTAAAAACGGCGTATCAGCAATCCCAAAAGAATATTTGGAAGGCCTCGAGAATGGAGAAAAAGGGAGGGATTATCTTCAAAAGCTTGCCGATCAATTGCTTGAATTATCGGCTATTCTTCAAAAAGGAGCGGGAGAGACGACGTAATCGGAAAGCTCCAAAATTGACTGAATTGCCTCCAGGAGCTTATGAAGAGGGGCAATTGCCCATTTTATTATTGCAGTCTTTTCTGATTTCCCAGTTGCTGGATTATGAAAATACAGACAAAATCCCGAATCCTCTGAATGAGCATCAATCAAATACCGTACTTGTCGGACCATATCATGACCAGGAAATCTTTCAGAATTTTGAAGGATAGTAAATATCAAATGACACTCGGCATCAAGAGTAAGGCGAATCCTGGCCCCATCTTTTTCAATAACGAGAGCTTTACAGGGTTCTCTTTCGATGCCGCCATCATGAGATTGCTCAGACATAAGGAGTGATGAAAGATTTTGAGAGAAACGAAAATGAAGGCTGGAGAGCATCCACCAATTGTCTTATGGATGGGATAAAGGATGTTGGGGAAGAAGGAAGTTGGTCGACTCTTTGGAAAAGGTTATTCCATGGAACTCGATTGGACAAAGTATGCTGATCGGGAAGCGGAACAGTTCGAAGAATTTCAAAATCCTCATCACTGACGTTCTTACGACTCACAGACTTTTTTATCCTGCTGACAGCCAGATTAAGCTGCTCTTCTCGAGTATCTGAATTCCTGGTGAGAACATCAAGAGAGGCCTTATAGCTTTCCATGAAGGCGTCCCGAATCGGACTATTTCCCATTGCGAGAAGCACTGATTCGAAAGAATGCACTTTGATACTAGCATGAGGATATTTTTCCCCAAGCATTTCTTTTACCGATGCGACTTTTTCAGCCGGTACAAAGACTTCAGCAGGAGGAAAAGGTAAGGTCATACTTCCATCCTGGAAATGATCGGGCAGAGTAGCCTCTGCAGCCAACGGTCCTATTTTTTGTCGGTCATGCATAATTTTCACTGGAATTTGTTGAGATTTTCCAGGGTCCAATTGCAGTCCGATGATAACACCAAAAGGAAGCTCTTCTGCACCTCCCTTGACTTTCTTTCTTTCTGCGATTAAAGCATCAAGCGTTTGTTTCTCTCGCTGAAGCTCTTTCAGGAAATCATTTGGTGATGAAGCCATCAATTTTCTTGAGAGATCAGAGCCAACTTGTAAAAAATTATCAATAAGAATCCTCGTCCGAAGAGACCGAGCTTCCAATTGGGCGGTAGTCAAAAGTCTTGGTTCGAATACGGTTTGTTTGACCTGGGCGTAGGCAAAAGCAGTGCCTGCACCAGCCTCTCCCAAGCCAACAAATAAATTCGGACTGGCAGCTTGTCCGCCAAACTTTGCCCCCTCTCCACCTTCCGGATTCAGACCTGCTTCCTGAAGTGTTTTTGCGGATTTCAATGCTCCTTCACGAAGTATTCCTTGCAAAGCAACGGAATTCGTCCCATGGCTTACGATGGGAAAAAATGCTGATTCTGATTGGACATATTGCAGAGCTTCCTCAAGGATTGAGACTAATTGAGTATCTTGCTGAACTCGAGCTGCCTGAAGCTTTTTTCTTAAGGTCTGAGTAAGTTCCTGGCGTTCGCGGGGGGAGATTTTGGTCGTCACCAATCGACCTTGTTCGACATTGGCATGATTATACATATTTTCTTCGAGAGCTCTCAACTCAGCATCTGGCAGAAATTCCATGCCCCTTGATAAGGCTCTTACTTTTTTGAAAGCCGTTTGAACTTTTTCTCTGACGGTAAAATACCGCAAATTTTTATCCATTTGTCGTAAATTCCATAAATCTTGCTGTTGCACACCTTTTATATCTCCTTCCACAAATCCCTCAAGGATATCGAGATCTTCAGGATTTTTTTCAAATGCTTTTCCTACCCTTTCATACGTATGCGCAGCAATTTGTGGACGAGATGGATCGGGAAGCAATTTAGCATTTCCTTCTCCGTACAACGCAAGATTACTGACCGCGTCATGGTACTTGATCAGCCGAATGATGCGCTCCGCTTCTGCTTCAGAAAATCCTAATTTTTGCAGACTTCCATCTGAAAGAAGCCGCTCAGCTTCATGCAAAGGATGCGCTGGATCTGGACTGATTTTTCCTTTTTTTCGCTGATCCAATGTTCCGGTTTCTTTTGCCATATCATGAAGAAGCGCAACCATATGAGCTATTCGTTGATCAGCTTTTGAGAGAGACTGATATTTTTTTGTCTTCCTCATTTCAAAAAGAACCTTAATCATATGAACCCCGAGCTTATAATCATGAAAGGCGTGCTGGTAAGCTCCTTCGCCGATAAGCTTTTGCCATTCTGGAAAGAACTGTGAAAATTCTGCCGTAAATCCTTTTACGAATGCGTCAAAATGTGATGTTTCTTCTTTGCTTCGCCCAGCATAAGCAATCAATTTAAGAACGCTATCAATATCTTCAGGACCTGTATCCATTTCCAAGAATCCTTCCAACTGTGTTCTTTTTTCGGGAGCCAGAAGACGATCGAGTTCAGCTTCCAAAGTGTGCAAGCGATCCACCGCAGCTTGCTGATGACGAGTAAAGCCCTCGATATCGGCAATGGTCTCGCCTTCTATAAGTCGGCGCTCAAATTCGGCAACTTCTGCTTTGGCTTTTGCGATTTCTTTCTCTAAAGTCGCTCGATTCTCTTCAGCCACGGTATCACCGCCCCTCGTCCTCCTTCCCCCATCAGCATGTTCTCGATACCTCTGAACACCATCGTAGGCTTCCTTCGCATGAGATAGTTTCCAGAAGTTTGCAACGTCAATGCCACCCTGTGCAAGCGCTGCTTCAAATTCAAGACTCTTTTCGATCAAACCAACCCTTCGAAGACCGAAATAGGTTGCGATCATTTCATCTGCCACTTCAGCATTCATCTCGGGGTGTTCCTTGAAAAGTGCTTCCACCGGATCCTGACCGGCAGCGACCGTGACGCCCAAATTTGCTGCCAACGCCTCCAAAAATGTTCGAGCATTCGGGTCAAGGTTCCGAAGAAGTGTTTTTTTCAGGGCCGAGTAGCCATCACTGAGCTTACTGATGACCAGAGCTCTCTTCTCCGCCGACAATTGATTGAAGGTTCGATGGACGTTTTCATGAGTGAGGAGTTCTCGATAAATACTCACCCATGAACGTTCGGGATGGAATTCACGATACGATCGAATACCTTCGATGTTGAAGATAATGGTTCCATCCTTCTTCACAAAAGCCAGTTCATGTGCCAAGCCCCTACCGGATTCATCTTGCGTTTGCTCATCGATAAACTGATCTCTTGTCTTTCCTTGTACTTTGGGGTCCTTTCTGCTTACAAGATCATCATAGACAAGACCCAAATACGTAAAGGCATCTTCAGCTTTCACTTGTTTTCTTCCTTCCGGCATACCTCGAATCAGAGAAGAAATATAATCCAGAATTTTTTCAAAAATGCTAAGATTCGATTTTTCAGGAAATTTTACTTTCGAAGCCCTGAGAGCATCACGAGCATTGAGCAGGCTGAAAAGAGCATCTCGAAGGCGAAGGAGAGCATCATAAGAAATCTTGGAAAGTTTTTTTAATCCCGTTTTCGCCGGTTCATCCAATGATATTCCATTTTTTGACAGTTCGCTCGACACCTGAAGTTCTGTTTCCGCAACCTGGACTGCTTCTTCAGAGCCGGATTCAGTCGCAGCGTCATGACGCTCGCGCAGGGCTTTCGGAGCCTTCCCCCGAAGCGTTTTAACTTCTTCTGCTGAACGAACATCTTCCAGGGCAGCGGTTGTATCACCTGCTCTCAAACGCTTTTCTAGTTCTGCACGTTTATCGGCTGCCGCATGGCCTGCAGGAAGTTTTTTCAATGTATATTCCAAATCTCGAATAAACTCCTCTAGACCAAAATTTTTGCCGGCCTTATTCTTCTTTGGTTGAAAATCAGTCGATGCGTCTCCCTTCAAAATTTTTGCCCATTTACTCAAGAAAGATTTCAAATCTGAATCCTTATCCCTCCCCAAAAACTCGCGCATATTACTGAGCCAAGGAGCATTATCTCCATGTTCATCAACGTGGGTGTCAATCTTCGGCAAGCCTTCGGTGTCTAATGTCTCCCCAATAAGAAGCTCAATTGAAATACCCAATGAATAGAGGTCAAAATTTTGCTCTCCCTTCGAAAATTTCTTTATAAACCAGGAAGCTTTTCTTGGCGCATACTCCGCAGAATAAATAAAATATCCCCTTTTCTTTGTCGTAAATCCAAGCAATCCTTCCGACAAATCCGGTTGTGATCCATACGTCCATGAGCCAATATCTATGATCACCGCCTCTCCTTTTTCATTTACCATGATATTTTGCGGCTTCAAGTCATTGATATTAATCCCTTCCCGACGCAAAGCATTCAAAGCTTTCGCCAAGGATATGAAAAACCGAATGACATCCGCCTTGCTGGAAAATTTATTGTAGTCTTTCCAATCCTTCGAATCACCTTGAGCCGTTTTTACACGTCGATAAACAACTACTTTCCCATCACGGGAAATGCTATCAACCTGCATGATACCGTCTTCTTCTGTTAACTTAGGCTTCTCTGGAGGGGGCGGGTTCTGAAGCTCCAGCAGATGCCGAGCCATGGCAACCTCATCAGGGCCGCGATCAGCTTTCCCTTCCTTGGGTGGATTAAATTCTTTGATGGCAACCTCAATAATATTGCCGGAAGCGTCGACTCGAAAACCATGAGTTGTGACCCCAAAGCCACCTTCTCCAAGCTTTTTCACTCGAAATACCGTTGCCGGCTCACCATTCGGAAGCACGATCTGAAGAGGGTCATTATTGAGAACAGCCCTTAAGAAATCTGGATCTGCTCGTTTGCCCTTAGCAAGTTTTTTTAGAGCTTCAAGAGCTCGATTTTGTTCGGGGGTCCTTTCCGTCGCGACCTTCCCTCCTCGTGCTCGGCCTTCATGGGGAACATATTCCTGGCCTTTGTAGGCTTCTCTGGCATGGGAAAGAAGAAAGAAGTCCGCAAATGTTAAGCGCAGAGGGACTGCACGCCCTTCGATCTTGAGTCCGGCCCCTAGCAAATCAAATACATTTTGGAGCGCATCATTGAAGGCCTGATTGTCGCCGGCTTTCGTTCCGCGTTCGCGAACTCCCTCCGCATAATAGGCAACCAATTCTTCAACTTGTTCCATGGAAAGCGGCAACCCTCCGCCCCCCTTTCCCGAAGAATACCAATTTTCTAGCACTCCGATATCCCATCCCAATCGTTTGAACAGAGCAAGATCAGCTTCAATTTGCCCTATGAGAAGCGCATCGCTCGGGCTCATTGTTTCACCCCGACGCGATCTGGCAAGGAGCTCTTTATTCGTGATAAATCGATCAACCGCTTGCAGAAAGTACTGACCCACAATGGCAATAATCTGCGCCCTTCCTTTTTCACCTACCTGCGTGAGCACCTGTCGGAAGGTTCGGTGGGTGTTTTCATGGGTAATTGCCTTCCGATAGAGGAGGCTAAGCTCTTTTCGAATACGAAGCTCTCGTTCTTGCGATGAAAGAGAATTGAAATCAATACCTTCTTCTTCTGTGGCTTTTCTAAGCGCTTCAAATTCAGCATCACCGCGGAGCTTTTCCATGTGGAAAATAATACGACCATCAGGAGTCACATAGGCATCCATCTCCATGTACTTCTGGCTCAGAGAAGAGTCAATAAAGTTCTCCAAAGTCATTCCTTCAGGGATCTCACCGCGACCCTGAAGTTGGAGGAAAATGAGCTCAAGAAACGCCTCATGCGTTTTTGGCTTTGCATAATTTTTCCAGTTTCGTTCCGGATTTTTCGGCAGCATGGTCTCTACTTCTGTCTCCGCGCCACGCAGTCCGTCCAGGATCTCAGCAGTTTCCGGAGGAGGGAGGGTAATGTCTTCATCAATCCCAGATTCTTTTGCTTCCTGAAGAGCTTGCTCGTAATCAATACCCACATCTTCAATTCGTTGCCCTTTTGGAAATCCGGACGGTTTTTTGAACAGACCAATAAGCCAATCAATAATTGCACGAACACCTCGAGGAGCTCCGGCAGCTTGGGTTTCTGTTACCGCTGTTTTTTCATTCGTGAGCAGCGCCTCAGCGGTGGCGCCCCCTCTCTGCCGATCAGCAGTTCTGGCACGGTCTTCACGAGTCGTTATGACAACGGAAGAAGAAGGCTGAGGCGAGGAACGGCTATTTTTTATTTTTGTTAATTCTTCATTCAGCAAATCAATAAAAGTCTTTAAATCGATCTCTGGAAAATGACCATGATCCATCCTTCCTTGCAGTTGAAGCAATGTTCCCTTCACACTTCCACGATTACCCAAGAAAAAGGTATACAAAGGTGAATTTACAGGGATGAGAGGCATCAAATTCGCAATTGATTTTGAGAGAGAAAAAAGGTCAATGCCATGCTCCCCAAATTTCCCATTGGCCGCATCGTCCATAATTCTGGAAGAACGGTCGGGCGCATAGTTTGGTGTATGGATGATGGGGAGACCATTTAACTCTTTTCTCAAAAATGAATCAGAAGCTATTTCCGGAGCGTCCACCACAATGGCTCCCAGATCGATGATCACTGCTTTACCGTCCTTATCGACCAACACATTGGCCGGCTTGAGATCATTGAAAAATATTCTTTTTTTATGAAGGGCTTGCAAACGTTCTGCCAAAGAGATCAAAAATATCAGTAATTCTTCTGGCGTTTTTGGTCGGAATTCAGCCATAGATTTAGCGGTGCCATCGGCAGAGCGCACGAGGTCGAAAGCAACGCTTCTTACTTTTTTAATGCGTTTTTCTCGATTTTCCGGACCTTTTTCCTTTTCTGTAAGCCCGCCCGAATATTCGAACCCATAAACCTGGATATAGCCTTCCTTGAACTCCCCATCCTTTTGTTTTTCCATGAAGTAATCAGCCACCCCCCTTTCGCGAATTGAACCAGGACCTTCCTTTAAAAAATCTTTAATCACGACTTCGTGAAAATTCCCCGATTCATCCATGGCAAGAGCGTGAGATACCTTCCCAATACCACCTTGCCCCAATACCTTACCCCGGTAGAACGTCATCGACTTGCCGTATCGATTGGTGATGTTGGCTTTATCTCGGAAAAATAAACCCAGAAGGTACGCTCGAGTATCTTCAGGGCTGAATTGAGAACTTGTGGAGAGAACACCGACCATTTTGTGTTCTTCGCTGGTGAAAGGCCGAGCTTTATACTTATCCAACACATCAAAAAGTTGACTCAACGATTTTGCTCCAAACATCCTCACAATTGCCTCGATCCTTTCCTCAAATGAAATTAATTTCGTTCCATTTTCGACAAGTCCATTTGTGGAAAGGAAATCGTCAAAGAGCTGCGGGAATAGCTTTCGCAATACCGGACCATAGAGACTCTCCAATTCATGGATGCGTTTTTGAATCTCAATCAGATTTCCTGCCAACCGTGTTTCGTAGATCAATCGTGATCGAAGTATTTCAAAACTCTTTCTGGTAACAGGATCGATGGAGGTCGAACCATTTTGCTCAGCTTGGAGAAGTTGTTCAAGCCTTGTCAAATATTCTTGAATTTTATGGGCATCATATCGATTTTCCTTTGTGTTCAGAAGGTCTTCAAAAGAATGTTGAAAATGAACACCTTGACCTAAAAAGGTCATAACATTTCGCAGAATGTCATAAGCCTCCTTATTGCCCTGTTCGGCAAGCAATTGCAATTTCTCAAGAAGTTTGAAGAATTTTTCGCGATGAACTCGATGTTGAGGCAAATCAAGAGTTTCCGGAGTAATTTCCTGAGCTACTAAACTGACAATTTCTTTAAAAATATTTTCAAACAGGAGGCTCTCTCGAGATGAACTCTTCTCATTTGCTTTATGATAGGTATCAAGAAAAGAAGTGAAATCATTCAAGAACAAAGGAACATCGAAGATATCTCTGACAAAAGTGGCGATGCCACCCGAGTCGGAAGCGCCATGTATTGTTGATGGCGGAGTTGATGGCAAAGGAGCGCTCGAATAGTCAACCCCCACACTTGCCTCAAAATTCCGATAATAGCTTCCTCGAATATCACCCACGGATTTAATTTTCTGCAGTTCTTTTTGGACCTCAGCATCACTTAAATTCGGATTCTGGCGTTTGATGATCAAGATAAAGAAACCATCCACCAGAGCGGCCTTGTCGGCAGGAAGTTTCCCGGCGACCCAATCGGCAATCGTTTCCTCAAAAATTTCCCGTTGGGTCGGATTATTGAGATTGAGTCCCAAAAATTTCGCAAGAAAGTCTCGGTGAGCCGGATCCATGGCCCGTTCAAGACGATGGCCAAATTCATGGCGAATAAATGCTTCAAGAAAGGCCCGCCTTTCACTGAATGCAAAAATTCTTCGAAGGCTTGATTGATCTTCATTCTTTCCTCTTCCCCGATCGACCATGTCCGGAAATCTCAAAAGCTCGGCCTGAAGCTTTGCGATGGCGGCAGCGCGTTCTTTCGGATCTTTCGGGAGATCGGTGAGTTTTGCGGCAAAATCAGGGTCATCGAGTCGTTTTTCAATCTCGGCTGCCAAATCTTTTGCGCTCATCTTTTCCACAGCCTGAACACCGGTGACTTCACTTCTTTTGATGACGATTCCACGGCCGACATCGCCTTCTGCACTGTCTCCTTCCCTGAATGCTTTGACTTTGGCAACATCTCCCTCAGCGATAAAAATCTCCCGCCCATCGCTCATATAGATTTTCACCCCTCCCAAAATTTCCGTCTGCCTTTTGTCGATATCATGCCTCATCTTTTCCGTATTCACATAAATCGTACCGGTGAGAAGATCAACGAAGCCGTATTTGTCGAAAGTTTCAATGCCGCTCTTCCCACTCAATTCTCTCGCTTTGGCTTGAAATTCTTTTTCGGTGGCAATATTGACGCGATTCTCCTTGAGATCGCGAAGCTGGCTTCGCAGATCTCCTTCTTGACCCGCGAAAATCCTATTTTTTGGAAGTGAGGCGAGTTCGCTTTCCAGCTTGGCGACAAGGAGCACGGTTAAAGAATTCTTTTCTTTGGAAGCGATTCGCAAGGTCTGCTGAAGTGACTTTACAGCCTCTTCTTGTTTCGAAGTGCCTTGTCGCGATTTTTTGCCCTCCTCGATTTGTCGTTGAATTTCAATGATGGTGACTCTCAGATCTTTCAGCTCATTGGTGAGCACGTCCAAATTTGCCTTCAAATCCGGCGCAGTCGCTTCCGGTCCGTGAGGGATAATGCCTCCCAATATCTTTCCAGCAAGAGCCATGCCAAAGGTTGTCACGCTTGCATTGACGAAGCGATTGACGATGTCTTCCTTGCTGCCCAAGGTCGTCCCATGGCCGCTGAGTTGGCTAGTGAGTTCATCAAAACCCATCATGGTCAGGATGGACGAAAGGTGATGGAGGGTTTTATTCGAACCGCGCCAGAAGTTCTGATACAATGCGAAAACCTCCGGATTCTTCTGAAGGGCTGCGGCAACAGAGCCTTCGAGTCGTGCGACATCCACAGCGCCTTTCGCACCTTTAAATTTATTGTAGATGGCGTCAGTAAATTTCCCGCTCAGGAAAAAAGCGAGATTCATCGCAATCGTATGTCCGATATTTTTGAGACAATCTTCTTTCCAGGTATTCGAAATGACGTCAAAACATTCTTTGCTCAAGAGACCCTGAAAAATTCCTTCTTCGATTTTAAATCCGAGTTCACGAGCAACTTTTGATCCGATCAGCTTTGCGGCTTTTGGCCAGGCCCTCATCACGGTCCTTCCAAATTTCGAAAGCTTGCTTCCAGCCCCCAGAAATCGCGCTGCAAAAGCAAAATTGGCGCCTTTCGCGAGTGCGGTCCCCACTCCAAACGTCACCACAGAAATGGGAAGCTCTTCCAAAATATTGTCCATAATGCCGTTCCATGTCGCCTGTGACAATGAAAGGACGCTGCCTTGTCCAAAGGCATCAACATAATCATTGAAAAGCCGGAGAAGGTTCGGGCTTAGATATTTTGATCGTTCATTTTCATGTGAAAGAAGATAATCGAGAGCATCGTGAAACTGGATCTGCTTGATTTCTTGCTCCAGAAGATTTTGGATTGCCCGTTTAAAATCATCGACGGAGAGGGTGAGGCTCAGCTTTTCGCGAAGAGATTTTGTGAATTTTCTTCCACTGATTTCAAAAGTAACCTGCTTGTCTAATTTCCCACCTATATGCTCTCCGGTGCTCGTACCATCACGCCCATAAATGGCTTCATGAGCTCTTCTCGCCGTCCATTCCGTCCAATCTTTTTTGTCATGGACATTTTCAAGCACCTTTACAAAACTATCTTCCATAGACTCCATAAAGAGAGTCTGTGCCGACCCAAGCGATCGCATCGCAGCAAAATCCATACCGGTCAACATCTTCCCTGGGTTACCTCCAAAGAGTCTTCGACGCTGCCCCGTCATCATTTCAAATCGGGAGACAAGAAGAGCATTGTAGTCTTCTTCTGAACCAATTTTGGGATATTGAAATTTATTGTTAAAAAGATCGCTGTATTTCCCAATCGTTGTTCCACTCACGATTTTGTGATTGTCGGAATCGACAACAAAGACATCTTCTTTATTTTTTTTGAATTGAACTCTTCCCATCATCAAATCTTGAATGCAGCGATGGGGTTCTTCGATAAGGTTTGACTGCAATATAGACGTCAAAGAAAGACCTGGATTTTTCAAAATGATTTGTTCCAATTTTGAAAAATGCTGCTCCGGGATAGGATCAAGATAAGCGCGGACAAAATCATCCAGACATTTGAGCTCCGCAAGCTTCACCTGGAGCGGATCTCGAAGGCCGATGGATTGTCGAATAATAGCTTTTAAGAAAAACTCATCATCCGGCGCTCGTCTGTCGATGTCTTCTCGAACGGCATCGATATCAAATCGAAGGAGTGCAATTTCTTTTAAAGAATTGGCGACGTAATCCGGCACCCTCGCAGATGTCTCCTGCCTCGCCTGATTTCTTGCCTGTGCTGCGGCTTCCTGCTCTATTTGATGCGCCCAAGCATCGTACATGGGCTGTAGGGTGGCATACTCAACCGTCGTAGGTGCATTTGCACGTTTGGTCATCAAACCATCGAATGGCTTCCCGAGCTTTATTTGTTCTTCGTAAACTTTCGCAAAATACCCGAGATCCGTAGACTCATTCCCGGTAATCATGACATGATATTTTTTCCCGCTTTTATCGACGTATTCATACACATTATTTCCGAGGAGATGAAAAACAACTGATGCCGGAGTACCTTTATCATCAAAGTAGCTGAACTCTCTTGTATACATTTCGACCGTGCCGGCCTTCGTATCAATGCTAAATCCTACCCGGAATAAGCCTTCTTTATCACGAGCATCATTGACGATAGTGGCCCCAACACCACCAGATGCATCATTAAGCTTTTTCAGCGCCTCATAATCTTTATCTTTATTATCATTTTGTGAAGGATTTGAAAGCACGGCAAGGGCATCAGGGGGAGTCTGTCTGTCTTGAGCTGGAGCACCGGCAAGACTTTTTTTGACCGCGGCGAGAAAAATCTCATCCAATTTCTTCTGCGTCAGGCACCTATTGGAATCATCTGACAGAGAGGATTCTGTCGACGGAGCCGTCGTCATGGACTCAGGGGTGGAAACAGAACTGTCACCGCCCGTGAGGTCAGCAGCCAAAAAGAGATCTCGCGGCAGACGTCTCGTGATCCCGCTGATAAGTTGAGCTGGGATATCCGTCATAAGAATAGCCACGATCAACATCGCTGACACGATCGCTTTGAAGTGGGAAGCAGTCCACAGCAGGCACTGCTTCAGAACTGAAGGACGACGAGGGTGTCGAGAGATGGTGCGACGACGAACTTTTTTGCGAAGAGTTTTCATACTAGCGAAGAGGTGAGGAAGGCTTGGCGGATTTTGATGACCGTGAAGACTTCTTTTGTTTGACAACCGTTGGCGTCCTGGCCTTGAATTCAAGGTCTTGTTTTTCCGCCAAGGCCTGACACTCCGAATCATCATCGATGATAACTATCCGCCCACCGATTTCGGTCTGGGTACAGGTGTTCGGATCTCTTTCTACCGGTGTGATCGTCCGATCTGGAATCGGGGACGGAATCGAAGGTGATATTGGTTCGGAAACAGTCGCCGCATTTTGTTCTCCACCATGTTCGAACATCGAGAATGTACTTGTGATCACATCGGCAAGCGATGGGTCGTCAAACTTTTTATTCAAAGCATTACCCAATTCTTTTAGTTGCGTATCCGTGATGGGTATTTCAAAATCCTGTGACAATTGGCCGTTCATGAGGAGGGTCAGGTAATCTCTGAAATCAGGATTATTATCAAGCTGCCTCGAAAGACGATTTTCATCTTCCTGATCGGAGATCAATCCCAGGTAATCTCCGAGCCCCTGGAGAGTTTCTTCACGACTCAAATCATAAGATTTGGCCGAGTCCAATCCATTTTCAAGCCCGCTCGCGGCCATATGGATACCGGAAGCGAAATAATAACCATCGGGAATTTTGCCCTCAAAGAGCAGATCGATCGCGCCTTCCGATATGGGATCGGACTCATGTGGAATCGGCATTTGAGTAAACTCAATTTCATCTGCGAAACTTCTTTTCAGATAATCCTCAAATGCAGCAAAATCCCGCACATGCAATTGGCGCTGCTCATTGAAATACGGGAAATAGTCCTTCCATGTAGCAGGAGAACCGTCTGGAGCAAGCAAGGGATTATTGAGCAGATAGAAATAATTTTCATATTTATCCGAAACAGCTTGATGTGAATTTTCAGCGCTTACGGCAAACGCGTCGGGTTCGAATGATTCCGGGTTGAAGCCCTCGTAATCCTGGGGAGTGATTGTCTGCACGCCAAAATTATCGAGAATATCAGGGTAGATGGAAATCGCAATCGGGAGAGATATTGCTTCATTGGCTTTAAAATTTTTGTCTTTAAAGTCTTTAAATTTGTCATTGCCGCGAAACCATTGCTCATAGGCTTTATTATTCTCTTCCATGGTCGCATTTTCGTGAACAGCAAGAAGCCTCAAAAATTCTCCCCAAAGAAGAGGTGTGCCATCGGGCTTAATGATAAGATTCGCTTTGAGGGTATCGTAATAATCTTCCAATCCGGCTGAAACGGCATCATAATTTTTGCTCTCATCTTCAGGTGGCTTGGAAGGAGGCGGAGGCGAAGATGCCTGGTCTTCGGCAATATGGATATCCTCCCATTTGAAAATTTTGTCCAAGGCTTCAGACAATTTATTGGCGAACGCTTTCGTATCAATCTGCCCATCCAGATTGAGCTCTTTAAAGAATTTACTCACATTTTCAAATAATTTATCCGGATTGGGAGCGCCATTCGCATCGTTTGAGGAATTGAGAAGATTACCGAACTCCGGAAAATCCGCGGGTGTTTTGAGAGGAATGTCGCCTTCCTGATTCGGCTGACTTTGATCAGTGGGTGCTGAATTTATTCTTTCCATGGGCCAGCACACAAGTGTCGCATCATCCATTTGAAACTGGACGGCGCATGCGCTACTTGATAGAGCAGTCCGAGCATCCCCACGACAAGTCAAGGGATCTCCATGCTTCGAATAGAGGTCGTCAAATCTCGCTTTCACATCGGCATTCGTCGTATAGACCTGATACAGTCTCCAATTCTCGACCACGCAGGAATCCGGAATGGTCACGCTCGTCTTGAGCTTTCCGAGTTGGAAATTTCCAAAATATGAAACTCCAAGGATGAGGGCCGTCAACCCCGCTATGATCAAAATTGTTGTGATTTTCTTATTTTCCATTTTTAATTTATGAATAATAGAGTTTTTTGACCTTATCGACATCGATGCCAGATCCTTTAAAATTTTCCTTTTGGGCCTCGAGCTGGCTGAAAACATCACCCTCTATCGCCTTGATGATATTCGGATCCATTTTTAGATCTCGAAGCTTTGAGATCGATGACTTGATAGACTTCGCGACATCAGTATCGACAAGTTTCACAACTGGACACTTCTCATTGCTGTTGACCAACCTAGTATTAATTAGTTCCATGAGATCTGAAACAGTTTTTTGAACGGTTTCAAAATTTGCTTTTGCATCTTCAAGAAAACGAGTCCTCATGTAATCATTCGTGAAAAATCCGCTTTTTGCCGGGAAATTTTCCTTGCAGGTGCCGGCAAGTACGAGATCATGACAATGCTTGATCTTCTCGAGATCAGCTTTATCCGCAGCAGAAAGCTTTTTCTGCCATGCGTCGAATGCGCTGAAAATACCATTTGCCGCAGTATAGGAACCTTTTGCTTGTCCAAAAATATTGTTGATCTGCTGGACGGCACCTTGCTTGGCCTGATCAGTGCTTGTGGGATCGACCAATATTTTTTGATTATCTGAAATTTTTTGCTTGGAATCAGCGGCATCGATATTTCGAAGCTTGCTCATAGCATTTTGATATCTCTGGTATTCATCATATAATTTTTTGTTCATATTTCTGCAATCTTCGCAATTGTCATTCGGAACACTCGCGACCTGGCTATGGGTCTCGCTCTTCTCCGGCGAATCTTTTCCAACTGTTTTCCCTTTTGCATAATAATCTTCTGTGACCGTGGGAGGCGGCACTCTTTCTCCTGCCCTCGCAGCCTGATCCTGCACGGTCGTGGTCACCTTCGTGCCACCGCTTGAAGTTGGCTCAGACTTCACTCCCTTCACGCGAACTCTTTTCCCACCTTTGATGAGAATGCCGGTCGGACTGTAAACGACTTCTCCGCCGACGTAGGCGTCTTCTTCCGTCGCATTTCCTATTTGCGTCACGACGGTCTTCTCATCACCATTGGTTTTTAAGGAAATCGTCCCTTCCGTATTTTTCGAAATCACATGCACTGTGCCATCTTTGTCGGTGAAATATTGCTTCACGTTGCCATCACTGTCCTGGACCTGGGTGATGAGTCTCCCCTCGCTATCTCTTCCTTCGGTAGTCACAGGCTTGCCCTGATATGCCATTTCTGCTGGCAATCTCATTCCGATTTCTGAGCACTGGTTGACGAGCGGGCTATCAGCACCCGCCAATTTCACAACCTGATTCTTTTTCTTGGCACAACCAAAAAAATTATTGAAAACCTCATTATTTTCCGGCTTATTTAAATACTCTTGGACATCAATTGCAGCGCTCGCACGACCTTTTGTATCGGAAGGCGGGAGAGTATTAAATTTGTTGACGAGCCTTTGAAGCTGTTTCACATTGTCCGTGTCCTGACCGCAGTCTTTTGGACAGGAAGAAGCGAGCTCGTGGAGAGGTCCGCAGACTTTTATCGTCTTTAAATGATCACGCATATCTTTATTTTGCTGGAGCCACTTCGCGGCCTCTATTCTTCCGTCCATGCTTAATTTTTCTCCCATGGCATTCAGCTGATCAATTTGTTGATTGTAATAATCATAAAAATCTTTGAGTGCTTTGCTGCAGAGATTTTGCGTCGTTTGTGTGACCTGACTATTCTGAACGACATTCCCACGGTCATCGATTTGTTGAACCTCAACATGAATGCCTTCCGGGGTCTTTGTCGTCACGGTCCGGATATTATCCTTATCTTCGACAACGATGGTCCCATCTTTTCCCGTAATAAATGTGATCTTTCTTTTCGGATTATCATATTCATGGACCTCTACTGAATTGCTACTTGAATCCATTTCTTTCGTCACGGTAGGACAAATTTTCAGAGCATCTTCGACTCCCCGTATCTCGAGGTCAAGCATGTCCTGACCGACCGCGGAGGTAGGAGATGGACCACCATCTCTCTTCTCTCGCTGCAGGGCTTCCAATCGACGATGATAGGCCGTCAAATCCTGGCAACTCGTGACTGTCGGACAGTGATCTTGAATATGCTTATTCAAAGCTATCAAAGTATTATCAATATCTTCTTTTTGTCTTCCTGTGGATGCCACACTCGCTTGCTCGAGAAGTTTTTTTCTTCCAAAAAGCCCTGCCTGGCAGAGAATCACAGGATCAGTACAAACGTCCGGCCCGTCCGTGCAAATCTCCTTCGAGAAATCCATGAAGGTTTGAGCATTCAAAGAAGAAGTCTCGGCATTATTATTTTGATCTTTCACATGCTTCGCAAGAAGTTGCGTTTCAACGGTGTTGGGAGGCGGAGGCGGATTTCCGCCGCCACCGACCTTTCCACCACCACCTTCTCCTCCGCCACCACCATCGCCCCCACTTCCTTCTTTCGAAGGTTCATTTTCACTTGAAGGAGTTGGCGGAGTTGAATCTCCATTTTTTGGACAATCTTTTGGAGGATTTTTTGGATTGGGATCATATTTTTGCTCTGGGCAGACATTATTGCAGAAATTAATTTCCTTCAGATCGCTTCTATATTGCCGCTGGGTCTTTTCTTTGTTGTTATTTTTTAATCCATCGAGTTGTTTTTTCATAGTTTCCAATCTCTCATTATTACCATCAATACTATTTTGAAGTTTTGTTGCAGCTTGTTCTGAAACGTCCGCCTGTCGATTTAAATATTGCTGGAGGGCATCTTTTTGTTTAACAAGTGGATCCATCATTCTACCCAAACGAACATCTTTATCAGTCGAAATGATCTCCTTGCTTTGTTGTGACTTGATATCTCCAATATTTTTGTTAAGAGTTTCAACTTGCTGTTTCACATCTGCGAGAGATCCAGCGCTATCCCTCAAATTTGGGATATTGTTAAGTTGTTGCATCTGGGCTTTAATCGTGTTCACCAGATTTTTGATATCCTGCTTAAGCGATTTTATTTTCTTTTGATTTTCACCGTTATCAAACCCATCAAGCTCACTGCAAATCTTCTTTTCCCGATCTTTGAAATAATTGTCTTTAAATGGCTCACAGATATCGACACACCTATCTAAATCAGGAATCACCGGCGTTTCCTCACACTTTCCGGTGATACTCGCATCTTTTTGGCACTGCTTATAAGCATCAAGTGATTGCTGGATGCCTTTCCTCATATTCCTGATATTATCCATGGCTTTGGCGAAGGCCGAGGTGGCGGTGGAGCTTGGACGCGCAAATATTTTTTTCACTATGACTATCTGTTGTCCCAAAGATTCAATTTGGATTTTAGCGGGAACTAAATATTCTTGTTCACAGGCATTGCAATTTTTGATCGCATCCGTGTCACCGCCGAAATCACCTTCCGTGATTCCTGTTTGCTTGGGAGCATCAGGGATCCTTTCACAGAGATTCGTCTCATATGACTTGCTGTAAGATTCACATTGGACCTTGAGCTGGCCATAAAATCTCTTTTCCGCATCGATAGAATCATTCAAATCCTTGATTTGTTTTTCCAAAGCATCAGAACTTTTTTTATTATTCTTCGTGAGAGCTTGTTTATAGAGCATGGTCAGCCTATTGAGCTCGTTGTAATCCTTCTGCAAAATATTTCTGTCGATGCTGCACGGATAGCAGGTCATGGCTGGGCACGTATTGTCAAAACACTGGGTGGAACGTGCTTTCAGTTTCTTGATATTTTCAAAAATAGGATTGATCCGATTGAACCAGTCGACGGCATCCTGTTGCCTTTTTTCAAGTGCCGTGGTGATCATGTCGGAGAAAAGCTTTAAAAGATCGGGAGTATTATCCTGATTCAGAGGCAGCTTTTTTTTGGCATCATCAATCTGCTTTTGATAATCGATCATTTTTTTCTGCGCATCGGCGCAGACCACAAGCTTGCAAACAAGCGGCGCATTTATAAAAGTACAAATGGCAGTTTTTCCAGGAGCAAGAGTAATATTCACGCTTCTGCTCAGGGTGTCTCCAGCAATATCGGAGCTTCCATAGCTCCCATCTTGATTCGTTCCGCTGATGGAGCAGGTAATGCTCTGAAGCGGCGTATCCAATGTCGTATTTTTATTTTCAGTAATGATGTACATTGACGAAACGACCTGTGCTGATTTTGTACGACGGGACATCGAAACGGGATCATTACCTCCATTGTCCGAAAGCTGAAATGGCGATTCCATCGTGACGGGCTTTGGAGTAATGGTGAAGGTAAATACCTCATCGCTTTGAGGTGATGATTGTTCATTGACAATAAGTGTCCCGGTCGGGGGTTGATTTTGATTATTCGTATGCTGATCGCTATCATCATCATGATGTTCATTAGGAGTATTCCCACCAATGTCGGGAATGATTTCATCGTCATCAGCAAAGATTGCAAGAAGATTTACACTCACATCATTGCCGATCGGACTGGAGGAGCTTGAAGAAGCCTGGTTCGAAGGAATAGAGCACGAAAGAGAGATCGGCACTTTTCTTCTGCTCGGAGTAGAGTCGCTCGTTGGGAATTCATCATCATAGGTATCAGGAGCAAGGCTGGAAACCACCCTGTACGAGACATGAATTTCATCGGAGTTATTTGCGGAATTATCAGAAAAGAGGTCCTTTCGAAGATGCCCCATTTGGACATTTCCGGTGATATTTGCAATTTTTTTACAGATGGCTTTCAAGGATCCTCCTACGATCCAATATTTCAAAGAAAGTCCATTCCATGAAATCCCATCAGCTGGAGCTGGAATTACATTTTTGAATTTTTTCTTTTTGCCAGAGATCACTTTGGAAGTGACGGCATCAGACTGACTTTCCGGTAGGGCAAATCCCATATCTTTTTGTGAGACAACCGTATCAAACGTAATGGCGCCGACAGAAGTCCCCTGAAATGGGAAATCAATAATGACATCTTTTCGAAAAAAATCCTGATCCGTATCAAAGGTGATTTGCTGATACCATCTTGCCCTTTGATCCTGAAGCGGGATGTCCGATGCCGTGAATTTGAGACCGAGACTTTGATCATCAATGCTCGGCTTTAATAAGGTCACTTCTCCCGGAAGGTCTTTTTCTTTAGAGCTTGTGAATGGGCCATAATAGACCATGCTGGGATACCATTTCACCGTCGTGGTGAAGGATCTGCCGACCGATACTTTTACCTTTGCTGTCGTGATTTCATTCCCATTTTTCCTGATGCGGGATGGGACATCGATCGATGCCGAAGAAGAAGTGATATCTTTTACCAGAGGTATACTGAGCATCGGGAGGCTGATCGGATGGTTCCCATCATCGTCCTTAAAAAAGAAGACAATCGTATCATTTCCCGAGGAGAGTTTTTTGGGGTCGATGGTGAAAATATTCTCCTCATCCCTTTCGATATTGACCAGTCCGCTTGGCGAAATGAGGTCTTCCGTATTGGAACGGACGACAGCCTCAAAAGATGTCACATCAGGATTTTCGGAAACAAAGTCATCATCGAGATTGACCGTAAGCCGGATATTCAAATCTTTTTCCAGATCATTTCTTGAGACATTGTCGATGCTGAATTGATTTTTAGAATTTTGAGAAAAAATCATTTTCCTTCCATTGATCGTACCGCTTATTTTTTCTCCGGCAGATCCGATGAAAACCGATGTGAATGGAAGAGGTCTGGGATTCCATTGGGAACCTTGCTTAATCGTGCTGATAAAATCGCAATGATAGGAATGCCCTGCAACGACGCTGATGGTAGCTATTTTTTTTGAAAGATTTCCAAAACGTACATTGGAATCCCTATTCGTCGATAAATCCTTATCTGAACAATCAATGCTATCCAAAGAAATACCGGGTTGATCCGGAAGAGCTTCTTCATGAATCGTATATTCTCCCGGGAATAATCTTCCAAAATCCTGAATGTCATCTTTGCCTAAAATAAATGTCTTCGGGATGAGACCTTTTACCGTATACGAATAGATTTGATTGTTCATGATCGTGCCGTCGGCATAGATCATGTCGTATTTCTTTTGAATCGTGAGAGATCCTGTTAAATTTTTCAAATTGAGCTGATATGGCCTGCTCCCCGAATTCCTTTCATTTTCACAAGAGGCATTGAGATGGACTGTCCTTTCCGGTATGACCGGGTCGTCAAAGAAACTTTTGTAATCCATTTCATATTCATTCTTATCTTCCCCGGGGGAAAATCTTCCAATAGTTCCCGTAGGACCAGCCGCAGGAGTTAAAGCGGTGATACCCTGATTGCAATACACCCTTACAAGCCCAAAATTTGATTTTTCTTTATGTGGCTCAAGCGTGACGAAATCAATCATATGATGGGGGTCTTGACCGCCAATCACCGGCTCGTCACCTCGCACCATGGGCGGGGCAAGCTCTTCCTCAAGTGAGCCGCCAATAAATGTCCCTAGCACTCCCTCTTTCGGAGCATTTTGAGCATTGACCACCATTGAACTTTCATTTATTGATTTCTTCTCAGCAGCTGATTGACGCGGCGTTACGGTCACGGTCGCGGGAACGGAATACACCGATGCCCTCTGTCCCAATGCATTTCGCTGTTGTTCGAGAATTAAAATTTTGATACTGCCGACAACGGCTCCGGTATTTTCCGCTTGTACTTTATTGACACTCAAAAGCCAATCCAAAAATGTCGTCGGTCCTGGATTCTTCAACGACGATTTGGGAATGATAAATTTTGCTCTGATAATTCCATTCCCACTTTGAAGAATGATCGGATCATCAGAGGTCTTTCCGCCGAAATCGATGCCAAGAGTGCCTTTGAAGTTCAGATCATCCGAGGATGACTGGACGATCATACTGACATCGCCATTTGGTAAAAGAATGGCGGAAGCTTTATCAATTTTGAAGCCACTTTTTCCGGTCCCCTGACCGGGATTGATGTCCACCGTACCGGAGGACTTAATACAATTGACCTTCTGTTCTACGTAAATATTCTGATTGATTTTTTGGACAAAATCTTTTGCTTTCAGATCAGCTGTTAGCGTCATGAAATAATTGATCGGAAAAGATCCTTCACGCGGACAGGTAAAGGAGGCAAGACCACTGCCAAATGCCGTGACACGAGACCACGGATCGTAATCGTGCTCTTCTAAAAGAGCATTGTAGGCCGGATCGATCATCTCGCTGAAAATTCTCTCTTTTATCACGTGTACATTTTGTACTTCGACCGTGGAATTGTTGTAAGTGGAATTTTTGTAATAGGTCTTTTGAATGGCATTATCCTGAATATGAAAATACGGGACAAAAGAATCTCCGATGACCGCTTCTTGTGGCATATCTCGATCAATGCTGAGACTGACGAGCCCATAATCATCCGTGACACTTTGGAGACTCGAATCGGTGAAGTGCACCGTGAAAGGAAAATCTTTTTTAAAAACATTGTTTCCAATCGTCGTCTGACAGCTGACCACATAATTTTTAACAGACGCTGCTCTTGGCTTCGTAAGCAATAAACTGAAATCATATTTTCCATCGCTTTGATTGACCAATGAAATACTTTTCAGATCGTTATTGGTCACGGCATTCGCAACGACGACTCCTCCATATCTGTTGCTGCAACTGAGGCCTTTGAGCTCGTGGCTGTCCTGGTCTTTGAGAGAAAGAATATCCACCGTCAAAGCATCCCGGTTGCTTGAGAGTCTCATCGAAGATGTCGGACTCACAGAATTACCCGAATTATCTTCTTCATATTCCACCATTCCTTGGAAAACATCCGTTGAAGTCAGAGAAGTAGGAATACTGATCGTTATTTTTGAATTTGGTTCTTGAGGCGTGAAATCAAAACTTCCTCCCTTTTCATCTCCTGCTTGATTGCTGAGGTTTCCCCCCACAGCCGTCACCTGGGCTTGCAAAGTTTGATCATTGACAACAACTGATTTCAAAAGTCGTCCGCCACGGAGGGACCACAGCACGAGGGCTCCTCCGGCGATGAGCGCCAGGAGGACGAAGATTCTCTTCGACGATGGAGGTAAAGAAAAATCCATGAAAAATTAAGGTTTCGTTTTGGGAACCCAATCGATCTTGTAGCTGAAATGATAAATCTCTCCCTTCGTCATTGATTCCGGAGCTTCGGTGATGGTGACCACCGGAGCAAGATTGATCTTGCAGGTGGCGGAGCAGTAGCCATCCGGGCCATTGTTCGGACCATCATCACATTCCTCATTGGCTTCCATCGTGCCATTTCCGCAAACGGGTGCGGAAGCTGTCGGAACCGGTGTTGGTGGTGAATCAGAGGCAGGAGCCAGAGCTGCGGGAGCCGGTTCAGCCGTAACTGCTGCTGTCTCCGGTGGAGGGGTCGTCGGAGCTGGGGCTACCTCTGGAGCTGGGATTGTCTCTGGAGCTGGAGCTGTTTCCGGCGCTGCAGGAGGAGCGCTTTGGCCTGCGTCAAAATCGCCCTTGAGCCGTTTGAGATTGAACTTTTGTAATCCAAAAAAGGTAGACCCACCAATGCCAACAAGGAGGATGATGAGAATGGCAATCCACTGTTTTTTACTCAGCATAATGAGAGATACTCTGTGCTCCACTGTAGCAAAAAAAATCATTCACTCATTCAGCATTAAATCTCTGTTTGGATGATTTTGCTTGCGCTTTAAAAAAGATAGTTTACTTTACCTTTTCCCATAATTTTTGATGATTTCTTGGAGAGAAGATGCAGCCTCCGGCATCGCAATCCCGAGCTCCTCTGATTTCTTCGTCGAGAGCACACAGTTGCTACGGGGCGCTTTGGTCATGCCGCTGAATTGATCAAGAGTGATGTATTCGAATTGTCGAGCTGGACCCGTCCGCCGTGGCGGATCGACATGCTTACGGTAGAGCTCCAGAAGATCGCGGTGGTGATACACGCCTGGATTCACAGCATTCAAAATCCTATTGTCGAGCGCTTCAATCTGACTTCTTTTTTGAATGACTTTTTCAATGAAGGGCATCAGATCTTCGATGATCGTAACGCTGTTCGGGACATTCAGAATTTTTTTGTAGTTGAGTAATTTTGTCAGCAAATTCTTCGGATGTTGGCGTGAAGATAATGGCATCCGAATGCGCAAAATGCAGACTCTTGGGATTTCTTTGAGAGCTCCTTCAGCAATCGCCTTGGTCTGGCTATAGAAGCTGCCGAAAAAGTTTGGGGTGTCGGATTCGGCGAAGGGGCCCAGCCCCTCAAATATACACCCACTCCCCATCTGCACGACAAAATTCCCCTGCTCTGAAGCCACGGTTGCCACATTGATGGCGCCGGTGATGTTCACCTGGGCGGTTTCTAACTTATGACTCTCACACCAATCGACATTCGGACTCCCTGTTTTTCCCGTCGCGTTAATGACCACCTGACCTTCGATGCCGGCGAGAGCCTTTCGAACTTGCTCGAGATCCGTGACATCAGTCTTGATCGGAAGAATTTCGTACCCCCTCTCTAAAAAATATTCACTGATCCGCGAGCCAAGGTAGCCGGTCGAGCCCAAAAGGATGATGTTCATATTCAGGTCATTCAATCACCTGCTTGGAAAGCTTTTTGCAAAGCCCTTCAAAAAACTCTTTCAACTCCCCGATCGTCAGGGGCTTCAGTATTTTGGGGAGCGCCCTGATGTGTTTGGCATTGCCGAGCTGGCTTCCTAAAAACAATGCAGGGATGACGGGATTAAATTTTTTCTCCGCATCCGCTCTTACCTTTTGAAGAGGTGTTTTTTGCAGAAGGAAATACAGATCCACATAGTCTTTCGGATCAAATCGATCAAGCATGGCCATCAGCTTGTTGGCTGCTATATCACGTAAGCTATCAATTTTTATACCTCTGATTATTTTTCTTGGATTCAGTTTCTTGAAAGGATACAACGTAAATTCGATTTTGATTTCCTCACCTCTCTTGTGAAGAACAAAAATATTGCGATCGTAGAGCCTCTGGTACGCGAAGGAAGGAGCCTTTATTTTTTTCTTGAGGGACTCGACAAAGGCGTGAAGGTAATTCACGTCGAAATCCTGATCGCTAAAAAAATCCAAATCCTCTGAAAGCCGATGATGAAAATAAAAGCCTGATAGAGCAGTACCACCACTGAGATACACTTCCTTCAGGGCCGTGTCTTCTGAAACGGCACTCAGGATCGTCTTCTGGTCCGGGGTCAGAATTTCTTGTTCCATACGATCAAGTCTAAAAAAGCTCGAGTGCCTTCTGGCATTGTAAGTTCTTTCCAATGTTTTTTGAGAAGCATTTTCTTCAGCCGTACCTTCCCTGCCGCACCCTGGAGAGCTCTCTCAAAAAAGAAACGAAAATTGCTTTTTGCCTGCTTCTGAAACGCTTTTTTATAGTAATCCCAAGGCATTGTTGTGAATAAACTTAGCCCCATCTTATCATGGTTAAAACTCTTGAGAAAATCTCGCTTACCCAAGGCAAGAGAGGGGGCGGAGATTCGCATCGCCGTTTTATTGATAATCAAAACCTTGTCTGCAACAATGGCAGGAGAACTTTTACCAGTAACCAGCAACCAATGACCAGCTTTACCAGATATCTTCCCTGGAAATCGTTCAACGAATTCTTCGTCACGATCGTCTACTTCGTGCAGGGTGCCGGAGCGCTGACGGCGATTGCGTCCATGAATATTTTGAAAGACGAGCTCAATTTGAATTTCTATCAGATGGGTCTGATTGGCGTGGCCTCTACCCTGCCTTGGACCGTGAAGCCGATCTACGGCATCCTCACGGATCTGGTGCCCATCGGAAATTACCGAAGAAAGCCCTATCTCCAGATTGGCCCGCTGATAGGATTCCTCGGCTATCTGCTGATGGGCCTCTACGGCCATACCTTCGCGACCTTTTTTCTCCCCCTCGTGTTTGCGAACCTTGGACTCGCCCTCACGGATGTCGCTACGGATGGTTTCATTGTGGAAGAAAGCACCCAAGAAAACACCGCGCGCCTTCAGGGCATCACGCAGATTTCCATTCGCGCGGCTTCCTTCATCACCTCATTTTTCTCGGGCCTCCTGATTCAGGTCGGCCTTGTTTCGTCGCACGGGATGTACCTGATTCTTGCCATCATCCCCCTCGCAACCTTTGTCGGCTCCTTTTTCATTCACGAAAAACCCGCGAATGCCTTCAAGCTTTTTGAGCCGGATCCGGCAGATTCGATTTCCCTGGAGAGCTCCCTGGAGCAGCATCAGAGCAAAGCCATAGTGCTCAAGATCTTCAGCCCTGGTTACATTGTGAGCCTGGTGCTGATCTTCGTGCTCGTCATGGGCAACACGGTGGCCGGGGAGAGTATCGATGCTTTCCTCGCGGCCTACGTGCCTTGGTTTCCAGGCCTATATCTGGGCACCTTGATCTGGTCGCTCTTTGTCGCCTGGATGATCTCGTATTTCTACAAGCTCACAAAACTCAAGCTCGCAAGCCCCATGATCTTCGTGGCGATTCTTTTTATCCTGCTCTGGCGGATCAATCCGGGAGCGGGTTCGGCTATGTTTTTTTACGTCAGGGATAATCTTCACGTCAACATCAAAACCCTCGGCTTCATCGACACCATCGCCCAGATAGGCTCCATCGTGGGCGTCCTGCTGGCGGTTAAATTTTTTGACAAGATTAGGCTGAAGAAGCTGCTCCTCGTCACCGTGTTGATCGCCGCGGCCTTCGGACTCACCAGCTTCGCGATCACGCGACCGGAGTGGGCTACGACGATTGGCGTTAATCCGATTTTTTCTTTCCTCGGCACCCTCGTCGCCGTGCCGGTGTATTTCTTCGACAGTCTCTTTCAATGGCTCTTTGCCGGCGCAGCGTGGGTGAACCCCGTGAGCGCTGCGGTTGCTCTCACCGGCATTGAAAAATTTCTCTATCTTCAGTCTATCCTTGGTGAGCTCATTTTCATGATCGCCTACATTCCCCTCCTGAAGTTTGCGGTGCTAATCACCCCGAAACGCGCCGAAGCCACGAACTATGCGATCATCGCGAGTATTATGAATATCGGTCTGGCGATTTCCGGCTTACTCTCGGGAATCCTCTACAACTCGCTCATGGCTCGCTATCACCCCACTCTGGAGGTGACGAGCATTCAGGTGGATGTCATCGAAATCCTGATCTGGATCAATATCATCACCTCGATGATGTGCCTCCTGGTGCTGCCGTTTTTGAAGACGAGGGAGTTTGTGAAGGAGTGAATGGCGTCATTTTTTTTATTTTGCCCCCGCTTCCTCCGCGTAGTGCGCGAAATCAAGGACATCTTGCAGTCCACCGGAGACCAGGTGCTGATCCGTTATTTGGGCAAATGACTGGGCACTTTTCCCGAGAGCCGACGATTCTTCTTCCAGGAGCGGGAGAGGTACGGCCTTGCCAGCTCGTTCCCCACTCAGGCGAAAATCAAAAGCCTTGGCGTCAAGGGAGCGGAAATGAAACAGATAATCACTTCCGGTTTCAAATCGTGTGGCGAGACGAATGATGCTGTTGAAATTCGAATCCGATCCACCCGAATTCACGGAAAGGTCGGATGAGGTGATGAAGGAACTGGTCGAAACGCAGCGTTTGATGCCGATGGGAAGATCCAAACATCCACTTATCACCTGGAAACGGCTGGAAGCGAGCAGGGTTTTGAGATCCGCGAAAACAAATCCACTCTTCAGCTCAAACCATTCGAGGAGCAGTTCCGGGCAGGCCTGCGAAGAAGCCTTGAGGCCGCACTCAAGACGAATCGCATCCATGTTCTTGTCCGGAGGAAGAGCCTGAAGGAAAATCTCTCCACTGCTCTGATGAAAAGTCGCAAGCTGCGGTGAAGGATCCAGGCTCGCCGTGGTATGAACAGCCTTTGCCGTAACGCCCTGATTGGCCTCGAGGATGATGGGATTTTTTGAAAAATCTTTCTGGGAATTCTTGATCAGACTTTTTTGAAGTTCGGCGCCAAGCGCTGGTCTTCCGGAAGCTCTTGCTAGATCAGCTGCTGACTCGGCTGCGTAGAAAGCAGCCTGCGTTGAAAAAAATGTCTGGCCCACCTGTTGATCCACGGCAGACTGCAGCATGGAAAGAGACAGAAACGAAGCGATGGTGAGGGTGCTGAGGAAGAGGGCTAAAGGCAGGGTTTAGGGTTTAGGGTTTAGGGTTTAGGAAGTTAGGAAAAAATTAAAAACTGAATTCCAGATGCTTGTCGGAATCAATGCGGATGGTTTTCATTTCTTGAGAGCCTTGGCGTGAGTACGTCAGCAAGAGGGAACAGTTGGGCTCACAAAGAGGTGTACTTGGAAAAGGTTCGGCGGGTGACCACGGCGAAGCGAGACCACGAAAAGAAATTGCGGAAAAGGGCGAATCAAAGGTTATGAGCGCTGCCGGGAAAGAGGCCTGCTGCAACTCCAGACGGTCAAGAACAAATGGAAAGAAATCGCTATCCCCTGCTTCGAAATACAGATGATGTTCCGTCGGCGCTAGGTCGCCTGATGACATGGAAGTCTGCGTCAAGGCCAGAGCGTTTTCACGCCAAAAATTTCGCTGAAAATCTTCGGTCAATTTCCTCCACGCCAGCTGACGATTCATGTCTTGAAAAAAACTAACAGCGCCCACCATCAGGAGCGTCATGATCGTGATGGCCACAAGGATTTCCAGAAGGGTGAAGCCTGAAGAGAATTTCATGGAGGGTCATCAACAGCATTCACCGAGGTCACCTCCGTTGCCCCCGGTGGCGTGTAGCGGAGACAATACTGATTGGTGCTCACGTTGGGAGCCGGAGTTTTGCCGCCACTCGCGTCCGCGTTCATGAGCGAAGAAGCCTGATCTTCCAGCGTGGCGCAGATGCTGTACGAATTTTCGTTGGCGCCGTATTTGTACTTGTAGGGCTTATCCGAACCCGGGATGATCACCCCTGCCGAAGGATCCAGTAGAAGACTCTTCAGATCATCATCGGTTGAGAGAGCGAGGGCCTTGAAGCAAGTGTAGAGATTCGTATCAGAACTTTTGCAATCCGTTGGCATTTTTCTTGCACCGGCTTTGTTTCTCGGAGGCGCTCCGTATTCGGCCACCATTTGGCTGAGAAAAAGATTTATCCGAGTAACATCGTTCTGGCGTTCGGTATCTCGGGCTTTGCCCATATACGACCCGTACAGAGCCAGCGATCCGATCGTGAGAATCGTGATGATCACGATGGCGATGAGGACTTCGGCGAGGGAAAAGGCGCGAAGCGCCGAACGAAGGAAAGGGTGGGACATAGGATGGAATTAATTGTTAAATTGTTCCATTGTTCGATTGCTCAAAAAAAAAAGCAATTAAGCAATGGAACAATTGAACAATATCTCACGAAACACCGAGAGACCGATCAACGCAGTGGGATTGCCCATAACTTTGAACAAGGTTGCCGCAAGCGAACCTATCATAAAAAGTATCACAGCGTAGGTAAAAAGAGAAATCGCCGCGCTGATCCAAGAAGTGATCTGGGACATGCGGTGCTGAAGCTGAATGTCGTAGGACTCATAGGCTTCGAGCAGGACCTCGCCGAGATTGCCGCCTTTGGCGCCGAGCGTCATGGCCTGCGCCACACTCGGCAGCAGATAGCCTGGTGGGACAAGATCCGCCCCTTGGGATCGGAGGATCTGCTCGAGCTTGATGCCCTTGTTCAGATTTACTTCAATAGCCGTGAAAACACTTCGGAAACATAAATTTTTTGTCTGCTCGATCACAATCCGGATCGCCTCCAGGATCGAGACGCCCTTGGAACTGAGATGACCCAGAAGGGAGAGAAAATTGGCCGTGGCCATCATACGAAGCAAGGGCCCGAGCACAGGAATGTTCAAGACGAGATGCTGGAAGGCAAAGCGGGTCGGTGTGTGAAAACGGTAGAGAAAAAATCCTCCGAAGATGAGGATCATAAAGAGAGAAAGGCAGAGGGCAAAATATCCGCGCAGCACACTCGAGATCGCCACCATGATCTTCATGCCCAGTGGCAGTTCCAATTTTTTCCCAAAAAGTTTTGTGAGCTGCGGCACGATCGCCGTCACGATCACGAGGAAGGCGATGCCAACGATACCAAGCAGCACAAATTTCCCGGAGAGCGCTTTCACGAGTGCGGATTTCTGGGCAAGCATTTTTTCTTTTCGCTCACTGTATTCAATCATGTTTGGCCCCACCGTGCCGGTCTTTTGCCCGGCCACGAGAATGCTAAAAAATTCATCATCGAAATACTCTCGCGCTTCGGAAAAAAGCTCAGCGTAATCACGATATCCTTTCTCGGCTTTTGCCTGAAGAATTCGAAGAAGTTTGAGAACATCTTTTTCGCGCTCATCCGCGATCAGGAAATCAATAATCGCCGCGAGTGAGTACCCTCGGCCCATCATCTTTCCGAGTGTTTTGAGGAGTCGAATCTTGTGAGCCGGTTTGATCCTCTCGCCCAGCTCGATACTCTGAAGCTTGTCCCAGAGGCTGACGCCAAAAGCTTCTTGCAGACGTTTGATGGTATAGCCCTGCTCGTGCAAATACTGGCGCACCGCCTCAAGCGTATCGCCCTGAAGACTGAGCGTTTGCTCTTCTCCTGAAGCCGTAAAAACGATGGCGGAAAAAGTTCGCATAAAGAGATGTGAGATAAGCGGTCAGAAGCGGAGCAGGTCCCGAAGGGAGATGCGAAGCGAATGACTCCGAGGCAAGAATAGCGGAAGCTATTGTTGCCGAGGAGAGCGTAATCCCTTCTGGGGCAGCATTAGCGATCGGGGGAAAAAAGCTCTTTCCTTCCCAACTCCGTCTTGGCGGGAGAGCGAAGAACTTCTTTTGGCAAAGGCGTGAGCTTCTGCAAACGTTTCGTGACGTCCTCAATGGTCTGCGCATCGGCCTTGATGAATTTCGCCGGCACGCTGGAGGAAACCGTGTTTTTCAAAGTTTGTGCATCGAAGGAAAGGAGGACATAGTCATACCACCCGAGGAGAAGAAGGCTGAGACCAATGAGGAGAGAACGCAAGAGAGTCATACTTTTTTCTAAGAAGCTAATAAGCTAAATTATAGGCCCACAATATAATATCCGCGGAGACGAGACCCCCTTCTTTCGGCGAAAACGATCGCACCGAACGAACATCAAAAAGCCGCGCGCTTTGGCGAAGATGATCGAGGAACTCCAGAAACGCCGGGTACTCACCGATGAACGGCACGGAATATTCGATGGTTTCAAAATCTTTGAAATCAGGGTTCGTGATATCCGACGGCGAGATCTTTGTCCAGGCGATATGGTCCGGCAGAATCACAGTGTATTTTTTTTGAAGCTCATTCAGAAAAAAAGCCATCGTTCGCACCACCTGGTCCTGACGCGACTGAAGTGGGATTGCCTGGAGAACCACATTCTGATTTCGCGTGATGAGGTTCATATCCGAAGCGAGCGCTGTTAGGGCTGCCTTATTTTTTTCTTCCAGTTTCACTTTTTCCTGCACTTCAAGAAGAGCTCTCATTCTCTGTTGACGCAGCGCTATCAAGCCTCCGGTGGAAAACCAACTGAAAATGAGGCTGAGCAGGAGAAGTCCCACGGAAGAAAAATACGCCATTTGCCAAGCATCCTGACGCTTCACCTCAGGGGTCGTACCAGCACTTCCCACGATCACGATTGGGACCGCCTTGGAGCCGAACAATGTGTTGAAGAGTTTCATATGAGATTCTTATTTCCTACCTTCCTAACTTCCTACTTCCCACTTCCTACCTCCTACCTCCTTATTCTTCTTCCAATACATTGGATTCACTCTTGCCTGCAGCACAAAATCAAAGGTGTTCGTGATCTGCTGCTCGCTCACGCTGGAAATCTCAACCTGGGTGAGCAAGGGCGCGTGGAAAGCTTCCATTTGTTTGCCCGCCTCTTCATAGCTCGGTGTCCTCACGCTGAAAGCAATCTTGCCACTGTGATCAAGGGAAAGATTGGAAATGATGGTGCTTTTGAGAAGCAGGGCGCGGAGCTGAGAAAAGAATTCAACCAAAGGAAGCAGAGCAACGGGCTGATATTGGTCTTCCTCGAGCGCTCCCGTGAAGACCTCATCGCGAGCGTGGAAGACACTGTCGACGGCACTCACGCCTTCGGAATACTGCTCAAGAAGATTCTTCAGCTCCGGCTTCAACATGGCCGTTTCTTCTGCTCGAATGGCATCAAAAGCCGCCTGCTGAAGGTGCGTGTCTCGATCGAGCAACGGAAGAGAAAAAAATCGAAGCCAGACATTCAGGCCAAAAAGAAGTCCTGAAAGAATGAAAAAAATGACGGCCATGATGGTGTCGGTTCTTCTCATAGATTTTTGAAACTGCTGAAGGAATAATTTCGGAGCGTGACCAGAGACTCGTAGGAAATTCGAGGGTCTTCAAAAAATTCAAACGCTGTTCGAGTCCTTGCACCTTCGGATCTTCGGACATGAGCTTCCAGGTGAAAGCGTACTCGAGGTTGCAGCGTCCGGTCACCCCTGGGCGTAGTGCTGAAGACAAGCTGATCAATGACCGTGTCAGGGCTATTGAGCACTTCCTCCTTTCCATTTCGCTGGAGTACCAGTTGGGCCGTGTCTTCGGAGGGATTAGCGCGAACAAAAAAGAACGCGTTTTTCTTTTCTTCTTTGTCGATGAAGACCGACAACTCATGGTCATTCGTCTTGGCGTAATCGAGAGCGCTCGCTTCGCGGATCACCTTGGGAAGCACGATACTGACGAGCGAAAGAGCTTCTTGCCGAAGCTGCTGATGGCGCTGGAGATACGTGGTGAACTGAAACGTATCGCGACAAAAAATAATCACGACGATCAGACAAAAACTCGTGAGCACCATGCCGACCATAACATCGGGGAGGGAAAAGGCTTTGAGACAGGTTGTTAGCTTGTAGCCCGCCTGCCGGACGGGCAGGCTTTTTAGCTTTTTAGGAAAACAGGTAAGAAAGAAAAATAAATTCATAACCTAAGAAGCTAACAAGCTAATGAGCTAGAGTGCAAATGCCGGCCCGCGACTATCGCTGAAGAGCCTCTGAAGACTCACCTGCTGAAGAGCTCCTGAGCCGTAGGACACCGAGACGGTGACGAGGCGTTGAGCTGGCTCGCCTTCAACCATTTCAACCGCGATCTTTCGCCCCAAGCGCGTGAAGAAATCATGCCGTGCTTCGGAATCATAGATTTTTTCCGTGAAGTCCTCAGAAGGAATAAGGGTCATATCCC
>CAZWLI010000019.1:0-1696 GCA_964634525.1 uncultured Candidatus Peribacteria bacterium
AAAAGGAAGATTGGTGAGGGGAGGTCATTTGTCATTTGTCATTTGTCATTTGTCATTTGTCATTTGTCATCTGTCATCTGTCATCTGTCATCGGCCCTGATACGTTTCTGACCGCTGACCGCTGACCGCTGACCGCTGACCGCGGGTGCGATCAGAAGTGCGACATGAAAACTAAGCCGTAGCTTGACGCCGAGCCTCCCAGTAGGATTCCCATTGGTTGTTTGCTCGGACCAATCGAACGGCCATCATCTTCTGAAGATTATCAGGCGTCCACCAGGCCCAGGATAGCTTTAGTCGATCTTGAAACACCCAGCCATGTCCGGATTCGATTTCGCCTGATCCAATCGGCAATCCGGCTTCCATCACCGTCTTGTAGTCGAGGTAGTCCAACCGATTAGTCAAATAACGTGAGCAGGCAGTGACAGCTTGATTCGGATCTGGGTTTTGGTTTCCCGCCAGTTCGTCCAGCACCTCGTTAACTCGGTTCTCCTTCATTCGCTGCTGCTGTTGGTGTAACCACTCCTTTTTTTGCTCCCCTGCTATAACCTCTCCCGCCGCGGCCAAGTACTCGCTCACATGATGAAAATCGATCGTATAGTTTGCTTGTTTATCGAACCTCTGTTTCACCTGGCCTACTATCCACGGCGCTCCATCGCCCACAAAATGTAGCCTCGTTGATTTACCACCACCTGCGGCCACCACACAGTTCACCATTTGATCACCTGCCTGCTGGGGCTCTCCCATTGTTGCTCCGTAATACCCGTCCACCTTATTGGGGTCTCTTGCCATACACAGCCGCACCTCTTCCCACCCAAGCTTTCGCCTCTTTCGCCCATCCGATGGTAAATCTTCTGTTTTCTCCAGTATTCTCACTGTTGGCAGCATACTGCCGTCCATCTCTCCGATCAGTTGCTCGATCCCTTTCTTCTTTTGCAGATGGGTCGCCATCTCGTCTTCTATCTTTTCCTTCATTGCTTGCCCGTGTCTGTGTGTTACCACTCGCACCATGCTTGCCGACACTTTTATCCCATAATGTTCTTTCAACTTCTTAGGCCCATTCCCGAACGCCTTGTCCGCTCCAAAATCCACCATTGCTCGCTGCAATCCCAGCGAATATCCTCGACATACTACGCTCGCCGAACTTGCAAATGGTCTTAGTTCCTTCCCCCCAATCCAATAAATCTGCTCCTCTACTTCAACTCGTCCATATCGGCTGTACCAGTAGACGTTTTTTTTTCCTTGTGTGCCGTATCGCTCCTCCGCTCAGCTTCGACAGTCACTCGCTCGTTTTTCCGATCCGCCCAACCCTGCAGCGCTGATTGCCCCAACTTTCTTAACTCCTGGGTTATCCGCTCTTCTGCTTCATCTGCTTTCACCGCATCCCCTTTCGCGTTCTCAACCACGCCTAATAACTCCTCAAACCGTTCCTTCAGCTCCTGGTGTTCCCTTAATCTCTCGACCAATTCCACTTCGCTCATCCCATTTGAAACTCTTCCTTCTGGTCTCATCTTCTTGGCTCCTACGGCAGAATTCTTCTCCGGGGCTCCTCCTGCCTCCACAAATCTTATCCTTTCCCCCACGATGTCGCACTTCTGATTGCACCCGTTAGGCAGTGTTTGCCGTCCTTGAAGCATCTCGTTACATCAATGTGTGATAAGATTTCCGCCGTTACTTATTCGACCAATGCGCCGGGAGC
>CAZWLI010000020.1:0-1836 GCA_964634525.1 uncultured Candidatus Peribacteria bacterium
AAAACCGCTCAGAAAACCCCGGAATCTGGTTGTAATTCCAAAAATCCTGACGCGCTGAAACGGGAGTGGATGAAGCGATATATCGAGCGTACCGCTGCCAATTCGCCTCCACGCGAGCCTTGCGAAGATCGCGCTGCTGCCCCTCCATGAGCTGAAGGAGGCGAGCTGGGATCTCATGATCAGGATCTCCCTTGACTGCGAAAAAGTTCGGAAACACCAGACGACCAACCTGCTGAGGATCAGTCTGATCAGGTCCGCCGAGGTAATAGCTCGCGTGACGAACCGCGTCGATGGGAAGCTCTCGCGCCATCTTTTTTTCAAATTCAGCCTTCACCACATCCCCCGTCGGCTGCGTATGTTCCATGACGCTCGGGACAGTTTGGAAAAAAGCCCGCTCCACATCTGGCTGAACAGATGGTCCAGTGTCCGCGAAGCAGCGTTGATAATCATGTTGCCCGGCGAAGCGCTCACTGGAACCGAAGTCAAGGAGCGGTCGAATGGATTTTGAATTGGTGCACTCATTTCGAACCAGATACGAGCACTGTCCATACAGCTGATAGATATCGTGAATTTCCTTCTTCGCATTCTTTCCCGAAACTCCTGCGATATCTTTGGAAGTCAAAGGATTATTTTTCCGATTGAACGTCACCGCCTTCCCGACCTCGCCAGTTTCGGAAGCAAGGTTCGATCCGCGCTCGAGTGAACACTGATCCGCGCTCGTGATCTGATCGATGAGAACGCCATTCGCGTATCGTGGCTCTTCTTTCAAACGGTATTCAAAGTTTTCCAGATTGAACTGCGACTCGATCTGCGTCGTCTTTTTCACCAGCTCAAAATCCGAGCTGAGCTTTTTCACCTGTTCCAGCAGATAACGCTCCATCTGTTCCGTAACCGCGCTGATGATGGCCGTAGAATATTTGTCCCGAACGGTGATAAGTGTAGGAAGCGTTTCTCCCCGCTGGCCATGGCCAAAGGTTTGGAAAATTTCACTGGTACCAGAAACAAATCGGCTCACCACGCCGATGTAGTCTTTGAGGAGATTTCGGATCGGAGCAGGAGTGAAGACATCTGGAATACCCTGTTCTGAGGGGACGGAAAGGTTGCTGCCTGTTTGCGTTCTCGTTTTTTGATTCTCTTCACGAGTGCTGGTCTGAATCTGCCGCTGCACAGCCTGAGCATCGAGACCGACACTCTGCTGACCGGAAGCCGTCGTCGCCTTCTCGATCGTGACGGGAAGTTTCCCAAACGTCTTGCTGACGAGTGATTGAAGGCTTGCCGCAGCCTGACCCGTGAGTTCATTCAGCCACTGCTGCGTAAATCGGAAATGAACCAGGCGATCCAGCGCTCCCATTTTTTTCTCATACGACTGCATGGCTTCGTTATCAAACGCGTCATTCTCCCAGTGCTGATCCTGAAACCCAACGGCATTCTCCACCACCGCATACTCCGGATCCCCCGCGTAAAACTTCGCATTTTTTTTAAAGTAACTCAACAATACTTGAATCTCTACGCCTCTTCTCCCCCCCTGCCCCGAGCGAAGTCGAGGGGTCAGGGGGCCGGGGGGTCCTGAGTTCCCCTCTACAAGGTCTGGCGGTCGTATCACCCCATGCCACACCTCCGCTTGAACCTTGTCAACAGAGCTGCGCAGAAAAGCATCTTGATCGGAATGGTAGAGGTACGCTGGATTTTCCAGATCAACATAGGGAAAAATGCTCGGAAAAGACTCATTCCCTTTTCGAACGACAGGGAGGGGAATATCGCCAACCAGGACAATGCCGACCAGTTTCGCAAGACCATCAGGAACGGACAGACCCTCGTAATACAGCTGCTGAAAAG
>CAZWLI010000021.1:0-6077 GCA_964634525.1 uncultured Candidatus Peribacteria bacterium
ATGCAGTTGTCAGTGCAATAGCACAGATGATTGGTGAAATAGTGGCTCTAGTTGCATTGGTATTTCTAGTAGCAGACTCTCTAAAAGACTGGAAAAAGGACTTTAAGTTCTGAGCTAAAGCAAAACTTGATTTTTCATGTCAGGAGTGATTAAATGAACGATGTTCTTGATTTTCGTATGACAGCCCGCACTTCTCCAGATCGGATTAGTTTTCATTCTCCTTCGCTTGATGAACAAGGCGATGGGAGTCCTGAAAAAAATTCAGAAGGAACGATAAGCTCTAGTACCCGAAGGAATCGTCTTGCCATTGGAGGGGCGCTTGTCGTTGCCGGTGGGCTTGCTGTGCTCAGCGCAGGTCATGGAGCATTTGCTGATGAAGAGAAGAAGCCTTCTGTCCCAGTTGTTCCAGCTGCTGCGGCAAAGCCGGAAAAGCCGGCAGAACAGGATTCAAAGAAACCTGTTGGGGTTTTGAAAGCGGAAGCTGCGGCCGCGCCTACGGCTCCTATTGCATCACCGACAAATACCGTTGCAAACACCGTAGCGGCGGTGGGAAGCAAGGATATCCTAGAAGTGCCAAAGGAGTGGAGGTGGTATTACAAACAAGCCAATGGCGAGTTTCATATTGTGCTGGATAGAGCCACAAACACCTATCGCTTTGAAGTGATTAAGTCTCGCAGAGTTAAGCCGGAAAAGGCGCCAAGGGGGGAGATTCAAGGTGCTTTCCCAAAAACTGAAGAAGCGGCAAGATGGCAAGTCATTTTAGCTATTGCTCAATGGGAAAAAATTGATCCGAAAAAGAAAGAAACACATTTAGAAAAAGGTTTCCTTATGCAAAATGGTTTAGACGTTTTCAAAAAGTTGGCACCATAGCAAAATTATTGAAAAAGTGGTAGAATGATACGATATGGCTCACATATCGTCATTCGAAATAAAAACAAAAAATGGCTAATGGCCCAAATGAAAATCCATCTGTAGATGAAATGAGAACAGATGCTGTGAATGATCTGACAAGTTTGTTAAACGAAAAAAAGAAAGATCAAATCACTGAAAAAGAAGGAATTGCATTAATAGAATTTCGTAAATGGCTCAGTTCAGAAGAATTCGATGATACCTTCCTCGACTGGGACAAAGAATTCAAAGACAAGCAGAAAGACCCGGAATTTAAGCAGCCCTGGAAAGAATTTCTTCATGAAAAGGCCGGGGAGTGGGTCAAGCGTGAGATTGAACGGAGAGAGAAAGAGATCGAAGAGTTGAAGAAACAGCTCTCAACGATTCCAGGCGCTCTGCACATGGCTCCTGATGTTGTTGAAAAGCTCAAGAAAGACAATGAAAAGCTGGCGAAGGTTATTCAAGGAAATCTGGATGAAATCAAAGCAGGGAAAGTCGAAGGTAAGGAGCCTGATTTCACCAAGCTCAACTTTCCGGAAGATTTATCTGTGGAAGAGCGCGTAATTGCCACAGAATTGACGAGGGCTATTTACCTGATCGATAGTGCTGGGACGAAGGGCGGGATAAAAGAAAATGAGAATAGAAGTGTGCTTTCGGATTGGTATCGAGAAAGAGAACAACCGGCCCATGCCAAGAAAATTATTGACTTCGAAAAAGCACTCGAAGAAGAGGCTCTGAGAGTCCTCGGGTCTGAAGAAGAAGCGAGGGCTTTCAAAGACAGGGTCGTTCTTCACTACGCTTCGAATGCCAAGAAGAGAGAAGAACTTGCTGCTGAAGTGGACCATTTGAAGTTAACGGAAAGCGTACACGAACTCGGCGCAGATCGATTCGAGGAATTTTGGAATGTGAGCAGGGCAAAGGACGATGGAAGAGCTCTCCAGGAATTTTTCAACAAGAACCAAAAGGACCTTGGTGAAAATTTGAAGGAATATCAGGAAAAAAGAAAGACGAGAGATCTGCATTTGAAGAGTCTTGATGAGACCATTAAAGATACACATCCAACATTGATTGCTGATCTCGAAAAGAAAGTGAAGAAGCTTCCGCTTGATGAAGCAGAAAAGAAAATCATGCTGGATCATCTTGATGGTAATCCCATTTCCGGTCGGCAACTCATTGAATTAGATGAGAAGAACCCCGATGTCGGTAAAAAGATTCTGACGATCATGAAAGAGAAGACGGAGGATCAAAGCATTGCCGTAGAAAAACAAAGTGATCAGTACCAGATCATCATTGAATCGAAGAAAGCCCACACCCAGATGAGGCTTTCATTGGAGGATAGCGATCCTGAAAAGAAAGGGTTTGAAGGACTGAAGCTGGATATGTTTGGGACGGCACTTTCTCCCTTTCCGGTGACAGTCGAGAATTTCAAAGAAGTCAATGAAGCGAGTATGCTCTACCTTCTCTTGAAAGAAAAAATACCCCATACTCTTCCGGAAATCCTTCAGTTCAGGGAAGGAGAAGAAAAAATTTCCACGAACAGCTTTGACCGTTTACGAAAGATCATCTGGAGTCAGGAAAGGAAAGGAGAAAAAGTAGTGGAAAATGGACAGGTTGAAATGACCGAAAAGAAAACGCTTGAAGCGATTCGCGCGATGGCAAGAGAAACAGAGGCGGAAAAAGCTGCGACCCCACCCCAGTCAACTGAACAAAGCACAGAAACCGAGAGGAGGATTTTCATGAAGTATTTTCCAGGTATCATTTTCTAACCCATGCTTCACCACAAAAAATTACAGAGGGGCAATCTCCGATGACAAAAGGGCATACTTAGAGAGAAGGTAGCTTTTTAGTATTTCCCTACAAGCTACAAGCTAACTCCTACAAGCTAGCGTTGCCCTCTCACAAAAAACAACAATCCCATCAGTCTCGCACGCTTGATGGCGAGGCCGGCGCTGCGTTGCTGACGAGCACTGAGTCCCGTGTAGCGGCGAGGTTTGATCTTGCCGTAGTAGCTCGTGATGTTGCGCAGCAGCGGGATATTTTTGTAATCCACGAATTTGACTTTTTCGAAGGCTTCTCGGGCGGGTTTCATAAGGTAGGATTTAGCTTATTAGCTTGTTAGCTTTTTAGGTCACACACAATGATTCGCGTCATTCGCGAGGAATTCGCATATTGGCGTCGCTTAGAACTCAATCTTATCATCCGGCATGGGCTCTGGTTCGGGAGTAGGCCCATCGGACATGGGAGAGCTGGTCATTGGGGCTCCGCTCTCGACTGCGATCTCATCGAGCTCTCCGCCCATCTCATCGCGCGGTCGCTTCTCCAGCATGATCATATCCTGCACGATCACCTCCGTCTTGTGGCGGCGAATGCCTTCCGGGGTGTCCCAGACGCGAGTCTTCAGGTATCCCTCCACATAGATCAGCTTTCCTTTTCGCAGGTACTGTCCGCAGATGTCCGCGAGGCGAGCCCAAGCCACCAGCTCATGAAACTCCGCGCTGCTGTGCTTTTGGCCGTCTTTGCTCATCCACTGGCGATTGGTCGCAATGCCGAAGGTTGTCACCTGCTGTCCATTGGGCGTCTGGCGCATTTCAGGGTCGCGCGTCAGATTTCCGATCAGGATGACCTTGTTCACACTTCTCATGGAAGAAGATTAAAAATGTAAAATCTAAAAAATTAGAGACCCAAGCTATCATCTTTCAAAATATCTTCGAGTTTTTGGTCAAAGCTCTTCTTTGGTTTCTTGTCGTCCACAAGAACCTCTTCTTTCTTTACGACTTCAGCAGGACTTTGCGCCGGGGCAGCCTTCTCTGGGCTCTTTTCTTTGTGGTGAAATGGCATGGATTCCTTCCTCATGGGCGCGCCTTCGGGAGCTTCCATGCCCGGTCGCGTTCCGCGCTTCTTGCTCTTCTCTTCGCGCAGCTTCTCAAGGCCGGCATCGATCTGAGCGAGGGTCATGGGTTCGTAGCCTTCGGGAAGATTGATCAGCAGGAAGCGGATGACATCCCCCATCAGGCGGATATTTCTCTCGAGCTCGGCGATGCTGTCGGGCTCCGCCATAAAATTCCACACCACATAGTATCCCTTGGGTTCTTTCTTGATGCGGTAGGCGAAGGGACGAATGCCCCACTTTTCCTCAAAAACGATCTCCGTTCCGAGGAGGTCTTTGACATCCTTGATTCGATCTTGAATATCTTTGTCCGTGATAGAGGCTCGGACAATGGCCATCAGTTCGTATTTTTTCTTCATAGAGCTTTGTTATGGATAGAGAACCTGTTATTTCGCAGGTCCAACAAAAGCCAGGAGAGTGTACGGGAGAGGTGATCGTTTTGTCAACTCTCTTCTTTTGGATACAACTCTTCGTAAGAGGGAAGGGTCACCATGATCATATCCTGTGGCGGGATCACTCCTTCAACTCGGAGATTGACCTCGCGAGCACCATGCATGAGCCCCGCCATCTTGCTGTCGAGAGAGCGAACAGATCCTGGAACAACAACAGCATCTCTTTTGATCGAGCTTCTTTTCACAAGAGCGACTTTGGGATGAGAGCGTTCAGGGGACTCCACCAAGGTCATCCATTGATGATACAGAAACTGAAGAATATGAGTGGCCTCGGCATTCGTGAGTTTTCCTGCATCCACGAACGGCTTGAGAAGAACGACAAGATTTCTCATACAGGCCTGGTAATCTTTTCGAGCATAGGCTTGCTGATCGATTCCATATCCCTCACCACAAAATTGAGCAAACCATTCCGGGGAAGCATTGGCATATCGAAAGATGACGGAAGGATCATCGGAAAGAAAGATACATTTATCATCATCGATGCCAGCACAGCAAAAAATGAGCGGTAAGTCTTTTTCCTTGAAAAACTTGATCATGCCTTCGCGTTGTTCCTTGCTCCAAGGCCTTTGCTCAGGGTCAAGTCCTTGAAGGAGGATTCTCTCTTCGAAGCTGCCAGAAAATCCATGGAAATAGTATCCTTCCTGAACATATCTCTGCTGACAGAAGGCAAGGATCTCTGGGTCAGAAGAAGGGTCAGAGGCATCGATGTTCAATATTCTGCCAATGGCTTTGCCAAGAAGACCGTAGCGTTGGTGCAGGGGAAGGGAACAGAGGTGATGATTTCGATTATCAGTCGTCATCCCTTTGAGATCCATCAAGAATTGTGGGAGATCATCAAGACCGCGCATCACAATGCCATAGTCCAGCGTTAGTCCGAGAAGAATATTTCTTACCCGGTGGTCAAAACCTCGAATCGCCTCCAAAAGCTGAGGATTATTCATAAGTGTTGTTAGCAGATCTCCTAAGGTTTCCCGAGGGCTCTCTTGCGCTCGAAGTTCCTTCATCCAGATATTCACAAATGATGTCGCAAGAAGTATCTGCCGGCCAATGGAATGCACTTCCTTGTCTGTGGGAAGGATAGCGGAAAGATTCTCGGGCTTGACGATGGTTTGACCGATCATAATGAAAGGAGCTTGCGTAGGATCAATCCAAATAGGCTCGCAGTCGGGAAGATCGAGACGCAGTTGGCTGGAACATTCGTTGCTTTCAATCCTCCCTTCACATGGACCTGAACGATATTCCTTTCTGTGAAAATCACCTGAGAGGCGGATGATGGACGCCGCATTATTCCGCAGCTGCATCCACGACCTCGCAATCTCACCCCGAAGCCTCACGTCTCTCTCCCTCAGCATGCTCTGGAGCTGATCACGAATGATCTCCAAGAGGGCTTTTTCATCTCCCGCTTTTGCTCTGATCGTAGGCTCTTCTGTGACCACTCCTTCCAACGTCTGTTCGCCATCGGGAGAGATAACGACCTCATACCTTTTCCCATTGGCGTCTTCGACAGCATGAGGACGGGGCATACGAGAGCATAGAAAATAAGAGTGTATTATGATGAATAATTCATATTTGTCAAATTCTACCTCATGGTTCTCATTTATTTTTTCAGCTCTCAAATTCCAGAGATTGAACGTAGGGGATAAACATCTTGACCTTTTTACTATCCCCAGCATTCATCAGAAACGGCTCAACATCTCTTGCCAATGCATCAAAGTCAAAGTTCTCCATTTTGGATATCAAGGCCTTCTTCAATTCTCGGCCATTTTGGATATTGAGTTTTATCTTCAGATACTCATAATTGGGCTTGGTTTGAGGCAAGAGAAAAACAATATCAAAAAAGTCTCTCCCCT
>CAZWLI010000022.1:0-2017 GCA_964634525.1 uncultured Candidatus Peribacteria bacterium
ATCAAAGGAAGCTTTGTCGTACTACTCAGAAACAAGCAGTGCCTCAAAAAGGACACAAAATATGGATAAAAAAGCTCATTGGGAGGATGTCTATCAAAGCAAAAAAATTGATGAGGTGAGCTGGTATCAAGCTCGTCCGGAGTTCTCTTTGCGAATGATCAAAGCGACCAAGCTGTCTTTCGATGATCCTATTATCGATGTGGGTGGCGGAGCTTCAAGGCTTGTGGATCAGCTGACTGAATTAGGCTTCAGAAATCTTACGGTTCTGGATATATCCGGAAAGGCACTTGAATATGCCAAACAAAGGCTGGGAGATGCGGGGAAAAACATCGAATGGATTCAGGCTGATATTGTTGAGTTTCAGCCCAAGCAAACATATGCCTTCTGGCATGATCGTGCCGTGTTTCATTTCTTAACGGACCCCAGTGATCGCGAGAGATATCTTAAAGTTATGAAAGGGACATTATCTCATCCTGGTTATGTCATGATCGCTTCTTTTGCACTGGATGGTCCGGAAAAATGCAGCGGTCTGCCGGTTCAGCGTTACAGTCATCAAACACTGATACGAACATTAGGTTCGGATTATCGCTTGATTCTGAAGGATCAGGAAATTCATGATACACCTGCCGGAAAACAGCAAAGCTTCATCTACGGCCTTTTCAAGACAGGAGCCCATGAATGAAAAATCTCTTCATCTTGAATGATCCTCCCTACGGAACCGAACAAAGCTATAATGGCCTGCGATTGGTTACCACTCTTTCAAAACGGGAAAGCGAAATAGTGAAAGTTTTCTTGATTGGAGATGCCGTTTCCTGCGCAAAGAAAGGACAAAAGGTGCCCCAAGGTTATTACAATATTGAAGTGATGATTAAGAACGTCGCACGGAACAAGGCTGAAATAGGCGTCTGCTCCACATGCATGGACGCCAGGGCGATTACCGAGATAGAATTAATCGAAGGGGCAAAACGCAGTACTTTGGAAGAACTGACTGACCGGACTCAATGGGCGGATAAAGTCATCGTTTTTTGAATTCTGAAAAAATTAATGGGGAGTTTTAAGACTTTGACTCTTGGTAAATTTCCAAGGTCGCATGTTGAATATTTATATCATGCAATTTTTTTCTGATCGCCTGTTTGATTTTTTCAATGTTCCTGAAGTTGCTCGCTTCCTGAACCAACACATGCGCCGTAAGGGCCGTCTCTGTGGTGCTGATGGGCCAAATATGAATATGGTGCACGTCTGCAACGCCTTCAATCGTTGTCAGTTCCTTTTGGATGGAAGGCAAATCCATCTCTTTTGGAACCGCATCGAGCGAAAGTTTTACCGAATCCTGAAACAGATTCCATGTGCTCTTGATGATAACAATGATGACAACAAAACTGATCACAGAATCCATCCAGAACCAATGGGTGAAGAAAATGACAATCCCCGCCACCACAACTCCCGCCGACACAAGCGCATCGGTAGCCATGTGAAGATAGGCACCCTTGATGTTTATGTCCTTTTCCTTTTCTTTGGCGAAAAATAAGGCTGTCAGTGAATTGATGAGGATCCCTATGCCAGCTACGATGGCGATGGGAACGCCCTCAACCGGTGCAGGATTCATCAGCCTGTTGATGGCCTCCCATCCGATGGCACCGATGGCGATCAACAGAATAACACTGTTAATCAGGGCCACATGAATGGTGGCTTTGCGATAACCATACGTGTATCGGGGACTTCCTTTTTTCTTAGCAATCTTAAATGCGAACAAGGCGAGCGCCAACGAGGCGACATCGCCTAAATTGTGTCCCGCATCCGTTAACAGCCCCAGCGACCCGAGCCTCAGTCCGGCAACAGTCTCTGCCACAACAAAAAGAGTGTTGAGAATAATTCCGATGACGAAACTTCGGCCTATACCGCTCAAGAAAGAAGCGTTTCCTTCTTGAGCGTGAGGATGATGGAGATGAGTCATAGTGATCTTTTTTCTAAGAACTTTTTATAGCGCCTTCTCTCCCGATTCCAAAGTCCTGATTTT
>CAZWLI010000023.1:0-7478 GCA_964634525.1 uncultured Candidatus Peribacteria bacterium
GACTTGCTCATCTTCTTGCCTTCGCGAGTGCGAACAAGTCCGTGGAGATATACCGTCTCGAAGGGGATCTGGCCCGTGGCATAGGTGGTGAGCAGAATCATGCGTGCCACCCAGAAGAAGAGAATGTCGTAGCCCGTCTCGAGCACTTGGGTGGGGTGGAATTTTTTGAAATCTGGATTCTTCTGAAGCCAGCCCAGCGAAGAAAAGGTAAAGAGTCCCGAGGAAAACCAGGTGTCAAAAGTATCCTCATCTTGCTCCCAGTTCTTTCCCGGCGAAGCCGCCCCAACCTTGACCTGATCCATGTTGACGGTTTTTCGATCAGCGCCTTTGGGATACCACACCGGAATGCGATGTCCCCACCAGATCTGACGAGAAATACACCAGTCGCGAAGATTCTCAAGCCACTGAAAATAGGTATTATTGAATCGGTCGGGAATGATCTGAATCATTTGAGATCGGACGACATGCAGTGCCACTTCTTTGAGCGAATACGCTCGACCTTTTTCTAATTTCAGGGATGAATAATTCCAATGAGAAATCGGATGATTCACATCGATGAACCACTGCTTGCTCATGAGCGGCTGGACGGTTGTACCGCAGCGATAGCAGACGGAAAGATTGTGAACGTAATTCTCATCGAGCTTGGTGACGAGTCCCTTTTTCTGCAAAATCTTCACAAATTTCTCGCGGGCTTCTTCTACGGTGATACCTTCGAAAGGCCCATTGGCTGAAGTCATGCGGCCGTCTTCATTGATCATCTGGAGCGGCTCAAACCCATGTTTTTTCGCCAGGTCAAAGTCCACGAAACTGTGCGCCGGAGTTGCCGTCATCACACCCGTACCAATCGATATGTCAGAAGCCTCATCTGCAATCACGGTCGCGGTGATCGGCTCATCGCCAATCCAATCGAGCTGAATTTTTTTGCCGTGATATTTTTTGTAGCGCTCATCTTTCGGGTGGACCACCACCACATGGTCACCATATTTGGTTTCGGGACGAGCCGTCCCAATTTCAAAAGGACCATACTTGAAGTAATAAAATTTTCCCGTGACCTCTTTGTAGCTGACTTCATCATCCGAAAGTGTTGACTGACAGCGTGTACACCAGTTCACAATTCTGTCTCCGCGATAAATCAGGCCATCTTGAAACATTTTCTCAAAAACGAAAAACACGGTTTGGCTCAGTGTTTGCTCCATGGTATAGGCTTCCCGAGTCCAGTCGCAGGAAGAGCCCATTTTCCTCACCTGAGAACGGATGGTGTCCTGTGATCCGGCCACAAAATCTTGAACTTTTTTCAGGAAGACCTCGCGCGGATAGTCGTGGCGGGTTTTCTTTTCACTCGCGAGCAGATCCTTCTCCACTTTGTTCTGGGTTGCAATGCCGGCATGATCCGTACCCGGGACCCAGAGGGACGGTCTACCCTGCATGCGCTGGTAGCGGATCATGATGTCTTCGAGCGCCAGCATCACGGCATGGCCCAGGTGGAGGGTGCCCGTGGCATTCGGCGGCGGCATCGTGATCGTGAACGGCTTTTTTTTGGATTTCAGATTTGGCTGAAAAGCTCCGGATTCTTCCCACTTTTTGTAAATGGCATCTTCGTAATCCTTCGCGACGTAGGCTTTGGGGAGATCTTTTCTCATCGTAAAAGATATAATTGGTTTTTTGAAACCTCCTGCATGACACGGTTGAGATGGTATTGTATTTCTTTTTCCAGCATAGTCGAATGATCTTTTTTTGCATAGACCGTAAGGGGAAAAAGCTCATCATTCCTTATGACAACAAAACAAATAATTCTTAATTTTTTACCCCGAAGTGCGCCTGCCTCTTCAAATCGGATTTTCAAAAAACCATGTCCAATATTCTCATTTTCTTGGTATTGGTAGCTTTCTAAAAAGAAGAGAACTTTTGGCCAGAGAATTCTCCATATTTTTTTAGGAACCTGTTTTTTAAATTGATTGGCAAAATATTCAGTTGCAATGACTTTCATGTTAAGCCCTTAAGAAATCTTCGTAAGTAAATTTATAATTTCTAAATTTACCCGCAGCTGATAGGGCTTTGATCGTTTCCATACTTTCGAATAAATCTTTTTGACCTACTTTTGGCAATTTTGCAAATATCGACCCTTTGAAATAATTTTCAGGCATTTCTTTTTTTTTCATAAAACTTACGGAATAAGAACCTTCGAATTTTTTCATTCTTTGAACACGGCCTCCAGAATTTTTGATGGCCCTGATAAGGATTGATGATTCCTCAGGGCGAACGGAAAAAGTAGTATTCATTATAAATTTTAACGACTTCCCAAGTTTATAAGAAAAATATGGGCTTTTCAATTATAATGTCCAGGCTTAAAGCTTTCATGAAAATCCTCGCGATCGAAACCTCGTGTGATGAGACAGCTGCTGCGGTTGTGGAAGACGGCTGGAATGCGCTCTCCAATGTCATCGCCTCTTCGCTTGCGCTGCACCAAAAAACCGGCGGTGTGGTACCAGAGGTCGCGGCCAGAGCGCAGATCGAGTCGATCATTCCGGTCCTACAAGAAGCCCTAGATCAAGCCTTCCCGGGAAAAGCAATTGAAGAACAGGCGAAGATGATTGATGCCATTGCCGTCACCACGGAGCCCGGCTTGGTGACATCGCTGCTCGTCGGCACGGAGACTGGCAAGTGGCTCGCCTGGCTCTGGGAAAAACCCCTCATCAAGGTGAACCATATTCATGGGCATGTATATGCGAATTGGCTCGACCGTGACTCAGCGGAGGATCCCATTCTATTTCCCGTCGTCTCGCTGAGCGTTTCCGGAGGTCACAATGATCTGATTCTCATCAAGGAGGCAGGGTATTTCGAGATCCTCGGTCAGACCCAGGACGACGCCGCTGGGGAGGCCTTTGACAAGGTCGCTCGAGTGCTCGGGCTAGGGTATCCGGGGGGACCGGCCATCGAGCGACTCGCACTGTCATTGCGAGCCTCGCATAGCGAGGCGAAGCAATCTCGAATGACCCAGCAAACTGCTGAAATTTACGAGATTGCTTCGTCGTCGACTTCGTCTCCTTCTCGCAATGACATACAATTTCCCCGCGCCTGGCTCAACAAAAATCGTCATCTGAAAACATGGGATGAAACAAATTTCAATTTTTCTTTTTCCGGACTCAAGTCTGAGGTGATTCGCGAAGTGCAGAGAAGAGGGGATTTAAAAGAACAAGACCGAATCGAAATCGCCTACTCTTTCCAAGAAGCCGTCTTCGACGTGCTGGCCACGAAGCTGCTCGGAGCTGCAAAAAAATTTCACGCCAAGGAAATTCACCTCGCAGGGGGGGTGTCTGCAAACAAGAGGTTTCGAGAGGTCATTGAAAAAAGGTTGTCTTCCTCCCCCTCTCCAGCCAAGGAGAGGGGGCAGGGGGGTGAGGTCTGTCTCCGAACCCCCACCAAGATGATCTATTGCACCGATAATGCTGCTATGATTGGAGCGGCGGCATTCTTTGAGAACTCAAATTCCTAAGCTCCTAAGTTCCTAACTCCCTAACAAGCTAACTGCCTACTTCCCATGCCCTCCCCCTACGGCCACACCATTGCAGTCATCGGCATCGCGGGTACGGAAGGCTCGGCGCTGCTGAAATATCTTCATTTCACCTATCCGAAGGTGAAGATCACGGCACACGATTCCAGCGAAGAAAAGCTGTTTCTCAAAGCCTTCAAGGAAGCCCATAGCGCGTTGAAAAAAGAAGAAGCACTGGAAGCCGGACGCGAAATCCTCGGCTACGAAAACGTCGAGTACCATTTTCGAGACGCCTATTTGAATGGTATTGAAGGCGCGGAGACCATCTTTGTGCCGCAATCCTGGTATCTGTATGGGGAAAATAAGTTGCTTGAAAAATTCAAAGATCGATTTCGCAGCATCACACGAATCTATTTTGACCTCTTTCCCGGACGCATCATCGGTGTGACCGGCAGCCAGGGCAAGACGACAACGACGAACCTGATTGCGAGCATCATGAAGCGAGCTTTTCCGAGGACACTTTTTTCCGGCAATGATCGCCGCACCGATCAGGTGCTCGAGATGATTGCGGAGGCGAAGAAGGAGGACTGGCTGGTGCTGGAAATCAGCAACCGCCAGCTCAAGATCGACCTGGGCAGAAGTCCGGACATTGGCGTGATCACGAACATTACCCCAAACCATCTCACGGAGCACAAAAATTTCGAAGACTACGCCCTCACGAAAGCAAGCCTGATCAAATACCAGAAAGAAAACCAATGGTCGGTCCTGAACGGCGATGACCCTGAATCAAAAAAGCTGATTGAAATCGATAGCGGAGAAACGATGCCGTTTTCAACGGAAGAAGCGCTTCCCAAGGGCGTCTTCGTGGAGTTCGGTCAGATTCGTATCAAGCATGCGGACAAAAATGAAGTCGTGATGGATGTCTCGGATTTCCCTCTGCTCGGCAAGCACAATCTTTCCAATGCTCTCGCTGCCATTGCTGCCACGTATCTCGCGGGTGTGCCGATCGATGGTATCGCCCAAACGCTGCGAAGCGTCGAAAGCATTCCTCAGCGCCTCGAACGAATCGAAAGTACGGACGGCATTGAGTGGACGAACGACAGCGCCGCGACTTCTCCCACCGCCACCATGGCAGCCCTGGAAACTCTCTTTACGCCTGAAAAAAAGCTGATCCTTATCATGGGCGGGCGAAGCAAAGGTCTCGAATATGAAGACCTCGCCGAAAACATCATCAAAAAAGCTGCCATACTGATCTTGCTGAAGAGTCCTCTCACCGATGAACTCAAGGCTCTTTTGAAGAACAAGCATTCGAATATGATCGAGGTGGAGACGCTCTCCGAGGCCGTAGAAGAAGCACGAAAAAAGGCCAGAGCAGGGGACCGAGTCGTCCTCTCACCGGGCGGGGAATATTTCGTTTACTTCAAGGGGAAGATGGCGGGATACAAAAACTTTAGAGATCTCATGAAGCGATCTACTTCTCTTCCTCCACCATCTCCACGCGTGGCGGATCAAGCTCTGAAAGAATAAGTTCCGCAAAGCAGGTATCACATTCGAAATAGTCTCCCAACTCACCGCCTTCGAGGTTGATCTTGGCCCTGCAGTCGGGACAATGAATAAACAGTGCTTGGCTTGTTGCAGCAGGTTGCACAGCTTCAACGACTTTTTTAACTTTTTTTGAAGGCATACGAGACTTTGAGGAAAAACCTCTGACCATTATACTTACGGATAGAAAATGTCAAATTTTTTGTCATGCTGACGCCTCTTTTTTCCTTTCCGGACAATTCTCCCTACAAAAACCTCACCATCAAACGTGAAGATTGTTCCGAAACCGGATCGCACAAATTCCGCTATACCAAGAGGAAAATGAGCCAGCTGAGCCAGCAAGGGGTGAAAAGAGTCGTGCTCTCGACGACCGGAAATCTCGGCATCAGCGCAAGTTTCTATGGTCGCAAGCTGGAGATGGAAACGCTCTGCCTCATGTCCGAAAAAGCCGACATGGCTCGAGCTGCTCAGATTGAGAAGTGGGGAGGCGCGGTGATTCTGAGCACACGACCCAAGCGATTTGCCGAGTACATTGCAAAAAAATACAGCATTCCGCTGCTTCGAGGCTCACAAGATGATGGGGCGATCGAGTCCTACCAAAGCCTCGGATTTGAAATCCGAGCCACCATGCCCGAGGCGAAGGCCATCGTGAATTTCGCAAGCTCCGGGGTCTCGACGATCGGGCTTTTTCAGGCCTATGAAAAAAGCAGCACACTTCCGGCCCTTCACGTGGTTCACCAGGAAGGAAAAAAAATCGCGCGCCAAGAGGATGTGGAATCATTGGTTCAAAAAACAGGCGGAAAGCTCTGGACCATTTCAGATGGAGAGCTGAAAGATGCTGAAGAAGAGTTGAAAAAAATTGGCCTCCAAACATCCTGGGAAGGCGTGAGTTCTTTTGCCGTTGGAAAAAAAATAAAAGATCAGGTCGACTCGATCGTCGTCGTATTCTCAGGCCGAGCGTGGAGTTCAGGAAAGCCAATGGACCTCACTCACCTGAATAGCCTGAAAGAAGTTGATGCATTTCTAAACCCTAACCCCTAAATCCTGAGCCCTATTCTTATCTACGTCACCCTCGATCTTCGCCGCGGCTTGTATGTCGCCGAAGCGACCGGAGCGACGGTTCTCTGCTCGTACAACTCGGATCTGCTGCCGGAGCTTCGAAAAAAAGGCACCACGCCTGCCGGCGGGCAGGTCAAGATCTGGTGCTTCGAAGAGCTGTATCCGAATCTGCATTTGCCCGATACCAGCTCAAAGCTCATCGGTCATGGCAAGACGCTCAGATGGCTTCGCAGCTTGGGCAAAGACTTGACCTTCCTCGTCTTCAAGCCGAGCAACAAGGTTCGCGAGTTAATCGAAGGCAAGGGTTGGAAGCTCCAAGCACCCGATGCAAGTCTTTGCCGAAGACTCGAGGACAAGATCACCTTCAATGAACTAGCGATGAAATATGATATTGCAGTGCCAAAATTTGAAGTGCTCCTGTGGGATGAGAAGAGCATTCCAGCTTTCGAGAAAAAAATTGGAAATCCATTCATCGTCCAGGGACGTATCGGCCATGCGGGCAGTTCAACCTGGATTGTCCGCGATGGCAAGGTCTCAGGCCCCGACGAGCGAGGAGGCGTGAAAAAAGGCATGCGCGTGAAGATCAGCGAGTGGATTGCTGGAACAACGTTCACCGTAAACGGATATGTGAGCCCAAAGGGAAAACTTGTGATCGGCCCGCTTTTCGAGCAGCTGATGCACGTGCCACAGTGGAATACCTATGAGATGGGGACGGTTGGAATTTCACCTGTCATTGCGAGGAGTGAAACGACGAAGCAATCTCATGAACTTCAAAAACTTCTCCTAAGACTTTCACCGCTCTTCAAGGCAGAAGGCTACTCAGGATTCTTGGGCCTCGATCTTATTTGGAATGGAAAGCAATGGTACTTGATCGAATGCAATCCAAGATTCACAGCGTCAATCAGTCTCCAATGCTTAATTGATATGAGCAACGATAGAATTCCTCTGCTGAAATATCATGCTGAGGGCGATGAACCATCCGAACACCGATTCGATTTTCTCGACCTTACCCCCCCTCCTGCCAAGGAGGGGGTTGGGGGGTGGTCCTTCGGCCATCTTATTTTGAGAAACACCAAGCCACGCCCTTGGCAGACCCCGAAGACATTGAAATCGGGAATCTATCGGAATGAAGGAGGGATGTGGAAACTCCGAGCTCGCACGTCTGACGCCACGGCGCTGAAGGATGAGGAGCTCCTGTTGATCCTCGCCAGCAAAGCCGGGAGCTTTGTGGAGAGCGGCTCCGACTATGCCACGATCGTGTTTCGCGGGTCCGCGCTGTCATTGCGAGGAAGTCCGCCTGAGGCGGACGACGAAGCAATCTCGTCGGAATTAAACGATCGCTTCCTTGATTTCTACGAGCGTGTGATCCTCCAGCACCTGATTCGAG